>CACXNH010000176.1 GCA_902768955.1 uncultured Bacteroidia bacterium
CGGACATACCAGGAGAAGCAGGCGGCAAAGCCTCAGAGCGAATTTTGCCCCTTCAGCAGCGCATTAAACCCCGTCTGTCGCGGCGACGATTGCGCCCTGCATGTTAAGGCGGGATGCGCCCTGAAATTTATCTTTGACCGGCCACCGGTAGTGAAGAGCACCGTGGGGCGGCGCTGCCCTATTTCCGGCCAGCAATGCGCCCCGACTTGCGCCCTCAGCGAAACCGGCGCTTGCGTGTTTACGTCAATCTGAAAAGTCAAAATCGAAAGGAGTTATTTACAAATGGAAAAATCTGAACTTGCATACCATGAAGCCGTTCGTAAACTTGATGCAGCCGTGAAGACCGCACGCACGAAGCATAATGTAAAAATTGAGGAGCTGGAAGCTGCAAAAAGAAGGCTTGACGCTCTTCCCCCTTCCAGGGACGCACTGCAAGATGCAAGGCGGCGAATTGCTCAGGCAGAGCTTGACCAGATCATTGATAACGAGCGCAAACCTGAACCTAAACCTAACCTATGAAATCCTCCATCTCTCTTCTTCTGGCCCTTGGGGTTGTGGCCTGCGGTACTGTCCGGCCTGTGACAGGTGTGGACAGTACCAAGGTGGAGGTGCATACCGAGACCAGGTATGTTCACGACACGGCTTATGTTGAGCTGCCGATAATTGTTGAGAAGGTGGCCACCCTGGACACCACCTCAACGCTCGAGAACACCTACGCCAAGAGCCAGGCAACCGTGACGGCCGGCATCCTCCACCACAGCCTGGAGACCAAGCCGGTGAGCGTGCCTGTCAAGGTAGAAACCAAGGAAGTTGTCCGGGACTCCATCGTCTTCCGCGACAGAGTCCAGACCCAGACAGTTGAGGTTGAGAAGAAGCTGAACTGGTGGCAGAAACTGAAGCTGAAAGCCGGGGGCCTTTTCCTCATCCTGACTTTAATTGGAATAGTCTATATCATTCTAAACCTTTTTGTTAAACCTAAACTCTTTTCGCTATGAAGTACATTCCTTCCATCGCCTTCGAGGAGATGAGCGGCAGCGCCAAGGGCGTGACCGCTGCAAAGATGAAGAGCCGCAAGTACATCCGCAACCAAGGGCGTGACCGCTGCAAAGATGAAGAGCCGCAAGTACATCCGCAACCGCGGTTACGGTGGCTCCGTACGTACCGCCGACCAGGCCAAGGTCAAGGGCGTGTTCAAGCGTCTCACCACCATGTGGAAGTCGCTGACCTCTGCCCAGATCCTCGCCTGGAACAAGCTGGCCCTCTCTCAGGAAGGCCGCAGCGTCCTTGGCTCCAAGGCCAAGATCTCCGGCTCCAACCTGTTCACCAGGCTCAACTACTGGATCGTCGCCTGCGGCGGCGCTCCCGTGGAGAACCCGCCCGCACTCGTGGGCGTCGAGAACCCTTCCAGCGCCACCATCGTGTGCCAGGGTGACACCTTCACCTTCAAGCTGGACCAGGACCTCACCGACAACGGTGGTATCTTCCTGGTGATCGAGGCCACCGAAGGCCAGTCCAACGGTGTGACCCGCGCCCATTCCAAGGCTGTGGCCATCAAGCTCGTCGAGGAGCCTGACGACACCGCCATCAACATCGCCGCGGACTACGTGGCCAAGCACGGCGCTCCCAGTGCTGCGGCCCCGAAGATCTTCTTCCGCTACTACTTCGTCAACTCCAGCACCGGCGAGAAGTCCGGCACCATGCTGGCGGAGTGCAAGTGGACCGCAGCTGCGGCTGCCGGTGGTGAGCCGTAGTCTATAGGACTTAAACCTGAACCTGCCCCGCTGGAGCTCCTTGCTCTGGCGGGGCTTTCGTATGGACATCTCACGGAAAATGCGTATCTTAGCACGACAATCCCAAATCTCCTACACTATGACTGTTGAATCAATTATTGGAATAACAAGTGGCCTTATCGGCATTGGGACATTTGCTGCCCTGCAATGGGATAAGTACAAAAAGAGACCGATATATGACTTGTTTCAACAACTTGTTGATACGAACTTATCCCCTAAGGAGCAAAAGGCCATTTTGCGCAGGATAAACAAGAGGCTTGGAGGGCATCAAATTAGTGATGAATACATTCAGAGCTTCAATCTGAAAGATATGAAAAGGGAGGCAATCTTCAAGGATATATGTTTGAAGAATAGTATCTACCCTACTTCAGAAATATGCCGGCGGTTCCTTAATGCGGATATGAGGCAGTTCAGAAAAGAATATGATGAAATTCAAGAACGCAAAAGTAAAGACTCTGTTGCTGCCAAGGAGGTATCCGCCACTCAACCCCGGAAGAAAGACCAGGCCGTTTACATGTCCGAGTTGCTGATGGAAAAGCATCCTGAAACCTGTAAGAAGTTGATAGCCATTCTCGAGAAATACAACACGAAATACTTCTTCATCAAAGGGACAAATGATATCTGGTGCCGAGATTACATGCCCGTACGGACTGAATCGGGGAAGCTTATCCAGTTCAAATATGACCCTAGTTATCTGAAGGGAAAACCCGAATGGGAGGCTCTACGCTCAGATGTACATCTCATTTGTGAACTTAATGGACTCAAAGTCCAGGAATCCAGGATTAATCTTGATGGCGGCAATGTCCTCATATGTGATGGACGGGCAATAATCTCCAATAGAGTTTTTAAAGAGAACCCAGACTTAGACAAAGACTATATCAAGAATGAACTGGCACGTCTTTTAGAGTGTGAAATTATATTCATACCGGATCAGAAAACTGATACGATCGGGCATGCAGATGGTATGGTTAGATTTGTAGATAGGAATACAATCCTTGGGAACAACCTTGCCGCCGAGTATGACAACTGGCGCCAGCCTATGCTGGAGATATTAAAAGAGTATAAGCTATCTTACATTGATGTGCCCTTTAATATCCCCAAATACGACCGTAAGCATCCATTAAATGCGGAAGGTATTTATGTCAACTATCTGGAAGTCAACAATCTCATTGTCGTTCCCAAATTTGGTCTAGACGAAGACCAGGAAGCTCTCGAGATCATCAAAAAGGCATTCCCTGACCGGCAAGTTGAATCAATAGAGTATAACGATGTCGCAAAGGAAGGTGGTGTAATCAACTGTTCGACCTGGGTACTATAGCATGCCCTACCCTGGGAGTGGCCACGGGCTGCAAGTCTTGGGCTCATAGTAGGCTCAGAGGGAGTTCATAGGAAGATGCACACATACTCGAAGCAGAACGGCAGCGGCGCAAGCCGCTGCTTTTTTGCTATATATATAAACCCTTTCTCTCCCTTCCGGGCGGGTGATGGCGGTGGATGTGGCACTGTGGCTGAAGCGGGAGAATCAAGAAAGGCCTTGGTTGTTTAGAGTCTCAAAGGCTGGTGGGTAATGCGGGTGATGTCGTTGAGATTTTCGCTGGCATTGAAGCGGGTTCCAGCCTTTGAGTCTCTAAATGACCAAGGGCGCGGAACGAGCGAAGCGAGTGGAGCGTTGGCCCCGGAGGCGGTCTGGTGCGGGAGGGCTGTCTGGCTTTGACGGTGCAAGGTCTGGGAGACCTTAGGCTCCCAGACCCCGGCAAAGACAGGCAGCTGAAGGGTTGGGCAGACGGCCTCCGGGGCCTGGGCCGGAACGGCCCACCCTGTGAGCGACACACTGACGGTGATGCGGGGTACGGCGGTCTTCGCGAACTGGCACTGACCTCCGAATAGAAGCACAACGCCTCAACGCTGATGCGGGGGCACCGCGCAGTCTGTGGCGGACTTGTTCCGACACTGTCTGCGCTAACGGCCGGGACGGCCGTGTCCTGGGCGCCCGGAACACTTCTGGCGGGGTTTACCCCGGCAGAGGTGTGGAGGAATAGCGACCAGGTTAAAATCTACCTTGGAGGAACGGTGACGAAGGTGGTGTGGCAGGCTTGCCCTGACACACGACCTTTGGCGCCGGGCCGACCCCGAGCGAAGCGATTAAGGCGGCAGGATTCTCGCACTGCACTATGGTTGATGCGGGAGATGTCAGTCGAGTATTGATGCTGCTGATGCGGACTTGCACCGGAGTAGAGGAATTGGGGGGCGCGGGGCCCCAATTCCTCTGCCCGGTGCGGGGCTGGCAAAGGGCCGGTGACGGACCGGCCACTGCAGCCAGACCCTCTCCTGCCGCCGCCTCGCCCGGGAGGTCAAAGTGATAACCCTCGCATTCCTTGGACGGAGCAAACTTAACATAATCCGGATTGTGTAATCTGACGCCCTGTAGGGCTGTTTTTGCGGGCTTCTGTCCCTACCTAACTGATACCTTCCGAGCGGAGAGATAACGGTGCCGGCGGCTGTTACACAATCCCGATGGGATTATGTTACGATTGCGGATTCAGGGCACTGACGGTCGCGCTGGCACTCGGTCTCCCGGGCGATTATTCTCTCCCCTCCGGGGAGCTGGAGGGGGATCTCAGGGCGAGTCTCTTCACGGCTTCGGTGCTTGCGGTGGAAAGGGCGGCGGCAAGCAGCGCTTCGTCCGCACCCTCCACGTCGTAGCGATTCAGCAGACGCAGGCCTTCATCGTAGGCTTCCTGGGCG
>CACXNH010000177.1 GCA_902768955.1 uncultured Bacteroidia bacterium
TCATGATTGTTGTGAGGCGCAAGCAGATGGGCCAGGAGCTTCCTTTCAACGCCGTCCTTGTATCCGAGTGGACAAAGTCCCTTACCAATTGCGCCCTGATGATAATTGAGGATGACGGAGGCTCCCGCACCACCTGGAAGGCCAATGCAATGGTAAAGGTCAATTCCAAAAGCTACGGCATTGAACTGGAACTGCCCCTGAACTCCCGCGACGACGTAGTGTGGCGAGGCTCCCTCACCCGTTCCTACATAGAAAAATACAGCGGTGAACTTGGCCACTTTGGCGACATTGATATGGTCCTGGAACTGATATGATTTCTTTTATTTGGAAAACAATAGAATTTTAGTTACTTTTGCATGAGTAAAAAGGTTAAAGAGGTTATCCTTCTGCTAGAAATAAACGGATGGCATCATTCAAGAACTCGCGGAAGCCATAGAATCTTCACTAAACCAGGGGCTCCAAGATCTATCCCGATAGCAGGTAAAGAAAGTGATGATATGGCAGAAGGAACATACAGAAGAATTCTCAGAGAAGCAGGTCTGGACTAAAAACTGATAATATGAGAACATTACACGCAGTTATTGAACGGGCAGAGCACAATTACTCTGCATACGTTGAAGAAGTTGATGGAGTTGGTGGAGTTGGAAGTACTCTGGATGAGGTAAAAAAAAGCCTTGAAGAGGGACTATTAGTCCTAAAAGATGATTGTTTGGAGTTTGGGTATGAAGTCCCTGAGGCCCTTGTAGATGACTACCAACTGGTTTTCAGGATGGATACCAGATCATTCCTTCAAATGTATTGCAAGATTTTCACAAAATCCGCGCTGGAACACCTCACCGGCATAAACCAAAAGCAGTTATGGCACTATGCCAACGGTTTGTCAAAGCCCCGCCCCGCACAGGTAAAAAAGATAGAACGGGCATTGCATCAGTTGGGAGAAGAACTTATTTCACTGGAACTGTGAGCAGCGTAGCCATACCCTCTAACCGTTATTACAAATTTGGATATTCGTAATAACTTTTCTATCTTTGCCATAGCAAATGGATACGCTATGACAACCAAACTCATCAATATCGGAAACAGCAGAGGCATTGTGATTCCTGCAAAACTTCTCAAGAAGTATAAGGTGGACGACAACGCTTCCGTATCACTTGAAGAAGAAAACGGCAGGATTTATCTCAAGTTTTCTCCAGCAGAGGAAGAGCCCTACACCGGTCCTTTCACCGGCCCGTTCAAGGCCCTGAAAGAACTTGTAGACCCTGATGCATGGGGAGGAAAAGATATGGACCCTGTGGAGTATGTAAGGCAACTTCGTGATTCCACCGGGAAAGAAGGACGCATTATTCCGGAATGGTAGATTATGTATTTGATAGATTCTGATACACTCATAGCTTTGGGCAAGGGCCTGGTTTCCATTCAGCAGAAAATGAACCGGGTTGGAATACCCAATTGCGTTGTCTCTGAGATATCTATGGCAGAATTGTATGTTGGAGCATACAAGAGCAAAAGTTCCAAAGAAGAGTCATTTCTGACTTTCCTGGAAAATCTTATTCCAACTGTACCTATCTCATCGGCCATCAAGAAATATGCTCTTCTGCGTGCCCAACTTGAGGCCCTGGGCACCAGACTGGAGGATATGGATCTGTTCATTGCAGCCACTGCTCTGGTCAATGACTATACTTTGGTATCACATAACACCGGACATTTCTCCCGAATCCCAGGATTGAAACTAGAAGATTGGACTCAGGAATGACTGCGCTTGAACTTCTTGCTCCGGCACGCACGGCCGATATCGGAAAAGCCGCAATAGACTGCGGCGCCGATGCCGTGTACATTGCCGGTCCGGCTTTCGGGGCCCGCGCCGCTGCCGGAAACAGCGTGGAGGACATAAAGGAGCTTTGCACCTATGCCCACCGCTTTGGCGTAAGGATATATGTGACGGTAAATACAATAGTGTATGAGGAAGAACTTCGGGCTGTGAAGGACCTGGTTCAAGCACTCGCAGATGCTGGCGTAGATGCACTCATTGTTCAGGATCCTGCCGTGATAGAAATGGCCTCTGACGCAGGCCTGATAGTACACGCGTCAACCCAGTGCGCAATTCGCACCCCGGAAAAGGCCCGCTTTGTGGAAAGCCTTGGATACGGCAGGATAGTCCTTGAGCGCCAATTATCCCTGGACCAGGTCCGTGCCATACGGGAGGCCGTATCGGCCGAGATTGAGTTCTTTGTGCACGGGGCACTATGCGTATGCTATAGCGGCCAATGCTATCTGTCCGAATATCTTACGGGCCGAAGCGCAAACCGCGGGGAATGTGCCCAGGCATGCCGCAGCCGCTATGACCTTCTGGACGGAAACGGCAAAGTCCTGATTAGGGACAAGGCCCTCCTTTCCCTCAAAGATTACAATCTCCTTCACCGCCTGGAGGATCTGGCCGATGCAGGAGTTTGCTCCTTCAAGATTGAAGGCCGCCTCAAGGGCGAATCATATGTTAGGAACGTGGTGACTGCATACAACAGGGCGCTTAACGATCTTATTGCAAAATACCCCCTGAAGTACTCCAGGGCGTCATTCGGCCAGGTTCACGGAGGCGTTGCGCCTGACCTTGAAAAGACTTTCAACCGCGGATACACGGAACTCTTTCTTGACGGCGCCCGCGGAAAATGGTCATCGATGGATGTCCCTACACACCTTGGAGAGTATGTGGGAGAAGTCGCCCGCATCACAAGGGATGGAATCGCCCTCTCTTCTTCGGCCCTTGAACTTTCCAACGGAGACGGCTTTGCCTTCCTCAGCGGTAATGAAATAATAGGTTTCCGGGCCGATGTAGCCGAAGGCCTTACCATCCGATGCCGTGTCCCCGAAGGACTCAGGGTTGGGACAAAACTATACCGCAACATCAGCGCCAAATTCCAAAGGCTGATGGACGCCGCAAAGCCGGAACGCCTGTTGAATGTATCTGTTTCTGTGACCCTGTCCGGCAGAAGCCTTGCGGTTTCCGCCGAATGTGAAGACCACCGCAAGGCATATTCCTCAATTAACTTATCCGGCCTGGATACTGCCAAAGACGCCCAGAGGATGCTTTCAATCATACGGGGCCAGTTGAGCAAACGCAGCGGTCACTACTCCTTCTCTGTATTCTCCATAGACAGCGAGGAAGAGGAAATACCTTTTTTAACCACATCTTTTCTCAACGGAATACGCCGGGATCTGGCCAGGGAACTGGACTCTCAGCCTGCAAATATGATTCTTCTTATTGATGGCAAAAAGTCAAAGGTTGCATCCCCTCAGGAACTGTCCTACAAGGCCAATATTGCAAATTCCATTGACAGGGCCATCTACGCCCGAAGGGGTACAGAGAAAATGGAGGATGCATATGAGATATCTCACAGACCAGGCGCAGAACTAATGAGAAGCAAATATTGCGTCC
>CACXNH010000178.1 GCA_902768955.1 uncultured Bacteroidia bacterium
CCCAAAGTCATTGCCAGGAAACGTTTCTCACGCAAGGACTTTTTCCTGTACTATCCCCTGGAGAGCAAAGCCTGGAGAAATGGCCCTGCAGGGCTTGCATACGTGCCCCAGGGCGCCAAAGAGGTGTTTTTCAGCGCACCGGACAAGGCCGGCAGTCCCAGTATCTTCTCTTCCCGTGACCAGGACAGCCTCTGGGCCGCGCCAAAGCTTCTTGGAGAGGCTTTCATAAGCACCGGCAGCGAGGTTTTCCCCATGCTTGGAGCGGACGGAAAGACTCTCTATTTTGCCTCCGACGGCCTGGCCGGAATGGGCGGATTTGACATTTTCTCCTCCACCTGGGACGCAGAGGCGGGCCGATGGGGAGATCCCGTAAATATGGGCTTTCCGTTCAACTCCCCCGCCGACGATTATCTTATGGCCGATTCCGCCGACGGAGACTACACTCTTTTTGCCTCCAACCGTGACTGCACCCCTGACAGCGTAACCGTCTACGTCCTGGATTACCAGAAGTCATTCCCAAGGTCTGCGATACGGGAAGCATCGGCCTTGAAAAAACTGATGGAACTTGCGCCCGTGTCTGATCCTACCCGCATTGACAACGACGCCGCGGTGGAGGGCTTCACCACGGGCAATGCCACAACCCAGCGGTATATGAAAAAGATGGAGGAATCCCGTGCGCTGATGGACTCCATAAGCCGCCACATGATGCCCGGAGATACGCTCCTGAATGTATTCAGGGCGCGGCTGGCACTGGTATCGGCAGAACTCAGGGAAGTTGAGATGAGCTTCCTCATGAACGGAGCCGTGGGCTTTGCCGAGGACAAGGAAGTAACGGGCGCGGAGCTTGGCTATACATTTGCCAGAGGCTCAATGGGGCCAGATTTCAAGCCCCGGTTCGCAGCCAGGGAGACTGCGCAGTCTTTCCGCGTTGCCCCCGTGGGCAGGTTTGCCCAGGAGGGCACCCTGCCACCCGGCCTTGTGTACCAGATTCTTCTGTTTGACTCCCCCACCCACGCAGACCTTGAAGACATAAAAGGGCTCACGCCCGTCTACGAAAGACTTGGCGTGAGCCTTCGCTACACTTACTATGTGGGCATGTTCTCTTCCCTGGACGACGCCCTGGAGCAACTTAACGTGGTGAGGCTCCTGGGATTTCCCAAGGCCCGCATCACGGCCTGGCAGGACGGCCGGGCCGTACCGGCGAGATAACTAATCCAGGAATTCCACGAATCCGTCCGTGCTGAGGTTATAGCCGCGGGGGCCCTTGAGGGTGTTGCCATCGGCATCCAGAATGAAATAATTGGGCTGGGAATTAACCCCGAACCGGTCCAGGACCATTCTGGAATTTACCCTTCCGACGTCTTTCAAGACCTTTCCCTCCGGGGTTGTAATCCATTTGTCCTCCGGAAGCGGAGTCTTGTCATCCACATAGAGGGAAACAATCACATAATCCCTTCTCAGGCGCTCCAGGACGCGGGGGTCGCTCCATACGCGGGCTTCCATCTCACGGCAGTTAACGCATCCATGGCCGGTGATGTCCACAAACACCTTCTTCCCCTGCGCTGCCGCAGCGGCGATGCCGTCTTCAAGATTGTCGTAGCCCGTGAGGCCGTGAGGGAGGGACACACCGGAGCCGGGGAGATTCTTCGCTTCGCTCAGAATGACAGGAGTTGATGTGGGGCCGCTTTCTAACACGAAGTCCTGCGTCTGTATGGGCGGCAGATACCCGCTGAGGGCCTTCAGGGGCGCTCCCCACATTCCGGGAATCAAATACACCACAAAGGCAAAATCCACAATCACAAGGGCCAGACGGCCGACGGAAATATATTCCAGCGGGGAGTCGTGCTTGAAGCGGATCTTGCCAAGGAGGTACAGGCCAAGGAGCGCGAACACAACTATCCAGATTGCAAGGTAAACCTCCCTGTCAAGGATATGCCAGTGGTAGGTTTGGTCTGCAACGGAGAGGAATTTGAGGCCGAGGGCTATCTCTATAAAGCCAAGCACCACCTTCACGCTGTTAAGCCAGCCGCCGCTCTTTGGGAGCTTTGTAAGGATGGAGGGGAACAGCGCCAGAAGCGCGAAGGGCAGGGCAAAGGCAATGCTGAAGGCCAGCATTGTGACCATGGGGGTCCAGAATTCTCCCTGGGTGCTCTTTATGAGGACGGTTCCCACAATGGGACCGGTGCAGCTGAAACTCACAAGAACCAGCGTGAGGGCAAGGAAAAATATGCCCAGAAGGCCTCCCCGGCCGCTCTTTTCATCGGCCCGGGTGGTCCAGCTGGCGGGGAGAGTTATCTCAAACGCTCCGAAGAAAGAGGCCGCAAACACCATGAAGATCACAAAGAATATGATGTTGGGGAGCCAGTGGGTTGCCAGCCAGTTGAAGATGTCGGCCGTGACGGTTTCACCGCCAAGGGCCCACGTAAGGCCGATTATCACGCAGATTGGAACCGTGTACAGAAGCACTATGAAAAGGCCGTACATAGCTGCGTTGAAGCGCCCCTTTGCGGCCGATCCGCTCCTTTTCAGGAAGAAGGACACGGTCATGGGGACCATGGGGAAAACGCAGGGCGTAAGGAGCATCAGGAAACCCCAGAGGATGGCCTCCAGGATGAGGCCCCAGAGGCCCTTGGATTCGCCGCCGGCCGATGACGCCGTGCCTTTTCCCTCCACATGGAGGGTAGTCTCATAATCGGCCGGAGGAAGGCAGTTACCCTTGTTGCAGGCTTGCCATTCTATATAGACTTTTGCCTCCTGGGGGCCGTCCTGGAGCACTTTTACGCGTTGGATGATGACCACCGGGGACTCGCAGGTGCCGATCTCCATACCGAAGGTGGGGTCGTTTTCCCTCACCACCTTGGATGTGATTTTGGCCGGGGCCACGGCTTCAATGGCGTCACCAGTTACCTTAAAGACGGTGGGGTTGGGACCAAGTTCGTACTCCTGAAGGTCGTAGATGTGCCAGCCGGCGCGGATCTTGCCTTCGGCCTTGACCTCGTAGACATTCTTTTTCACCTTTTTGGCGCTCACCTCCCACTTTACGGGCTGACGTATCTGCGCCGGGATGGGCGCGGAAAATGCCAGGAGGGCAGATAATGCAATGACTAATCTTTTGAACATTCTCATTATTCGCTGATAAGTTCACCTATTTTCTCCACGAAATGGGCGGGTTCCCCAAAGGCCATCATCCTGATGACGCCCTGCGGGTCTATGAGGTAAAAACCGGGATAGCCCTCAACCGCATACTTGCTGTCAATGGCATCGGCGAGGTCTGTTGAACTACAGTTGTCATCCATCACACGGATAAGGCCGCTCTGATGGTCTAACGACAGAACGGCACGCTGCAGCTGTGAGTCAACAACAATTCGGTCGGTGATAATAATCACCTGATCAAATATCTGTTTGTTGTCA
>CACXNH010000179.1 GCA_902768955.1 uncultured Bacteroidia bacterium
TGCCTCCGGGGATTCCCTCATGATAGTTCAGGCCTGGAAGGGATACGGGAGGTACTATTATGAGACAGGCCGTACCCGGAAATCCCTTTCTTATCTCAGGAAGGCCGATGCCTATTACGCCGCCCATCCGGACTTTTCTCCGGAATTCAGAACGGAGAACCTGGACGTCATGAAGGAGGTGCTTTCCCGGCAAAAATTGCAACTGGGACGCATCACGGGGGTGCTGGTGGCGCTTTTCCTGGTTGCCGTAGGCTTCATCTTTGCGCGCCGTCGAAAGAGAGGCCGGGAGAAGGAGCCTGCTCCCATCCCCGCCACCGCGGTATCGGCCCAAGCCCCGGAACTTACGGAGCGTGAAAAAGAGATACTGGACCTTCTCTCAAAGGGCTATACGGCGCCCCAGATTGCCGACGCCCTCAACCTCAGCCCTGAGACCATCCGCTGGTACAGAAAAAAACTGCTCCAGAAGTTTGACGTAGCAAACACTCCGGAGCTCATTTTCCAGGCACGTGAAATGGGGCTGCTATAGGAGTTTCTTCCTTCTGAACAGCACAAATACCAAAAGACAGCTGAGGGCCATCATGGCCACGATTATCACCCAGTTCCAGAAATTGGCGTTGGGGTCGTCGGCGTTAATCATAGGTAGCCTCACGTTCATGCCGTAGAAGCCTGCAATGAGGGTTGGAGGCATGAGGAACACGCTCACTACGGCCAGGATCTTCATGATCTTGTTCTGCTCCAGGTTGATAAGACCAACTACGGTGTCCTGAAGGTATTCAAGACGCTCG
The DNA here is from genome assembly GCA_902768955.1 of uncultured Bacteroidia bacterium. Lineage (GTDB taxonomy): Bacteria > Bacteroidota > Bacteroidia > Bacteroidales > UBA932 > Cryptobacteroides. The sequence continues at coordinate 786 of CACXNH010000179.1, forward strand.
AAGCAGAAGTTGGTATGGCTTAAAAGTGAACTGATATCCTGCAGAAGCACGTTCAGGCGGTTCTCCAGGCTGCGGGGAACCTTTGTTGAGCGCATGAGGTTAGAGATGAGGCGCTGCTTGTCAACCACGTTCTCACGCACCACCATGGTGTTTTCCTGCATCTGGGAAATATCAATCAGGAGTTCCTGGTCAATGTCTTCCTGGTCGTTGATCTGTTTGGCGTACTGGGAGATTTCCTTTGAGAGGAGCTCAATCATATCTGCATCAAGGTCTACACGTTGATCCAGAATGGAAGCAAAAACGCTGAACCCTGACGGATACTGCTTTGGATTTACCTGAAGACGGCGCTGGAGCTCCGTAAAGGAGCGCAGGGGTACCTCGCGGAGCGTAGTGAGGGTATCGTCCACAATTGTGAACGACACGGCCTGTTCTCCGTATTCTTCCGGACCGGGGGTGAGGAAGTTGGTGTTTGCGAAGATTGCGTCATCTGTCTCGAAGTAACGGGATGACGACTCAATTTCCTCCGCCTGTGCGCGGGACTGGATTTCTGTGCCCAGGAAGCCTTCAACGGCACGTTTTTCTGCACCTGTGGGCTGGACAAGGTCCACCCATACTACGTCCTCCAGCTTGATCTTAAGGAAATCTTTCTCCGACTGGGAGAGGAGAATTTTTCCGTTTTCTTTGTAGAAGATACTCAGCATATCTCTTGTCTTTGTTTTAGCTCCGGGCCAGTCGCACCGGATGGAGTTTATACCTATAACCAGCTGACATTACGGAAAAGTCAGCCTGCAAAAGTACGCATATTTTCTGAAAAAACAACCCCTTGGACACAAAAAAGGGGCAAAAACGTGCGGTGCCTTCCAAGTTAAAAGGCAAAGCCTACAGATGCTCCCGCCTCAAGTGTGCGGCGGTAGGGGTTTAGCACCACAAAAGCCCTCAACGGAATTGAAAAACTCCCGACTTCCAGTGACTTGTCATAGCTCAGCTCCAGATGGATGGGCATAAACGCCTTTGAATAACCTGTATAAGCACCTCTGAACACACTTATTCCAAGGTTGAGGCCGATTGTACCATACTCCTCGAAACTATGGTAGGTGGCAAGTTCAAGATATGACGACAATGACAGAGAACCGGGAGTTCCGTCATCGTTTGGTATCCAGTCTCCCCAGAAGAAGGTGAACCACTTGACATTGAGGGGAAATGACGGACAGGAATACGTGAAGGCAACCTCATCTATATGATTGGTTGCACCCTTACGCCAGCTGAAAAAGTTCTCCTCTGTGAGATAGTCCGAGTACCGGGCATAATAATCGGCAACATGGACTGAAAAAGGGCCGAAAGTATAGAAGAGGTCCCAGTCTATCTCCTTGTAGCTGCCGTCCAGGGCAAGGAAGGAGTACTGCTCCAGGGCTAAGTTTCCCACATGGAGCACTACGTCCGGCTTGAAATGGAGACCGCACACCCTGTCTCCGCGCCAAAGGTAGGCCGATGACATGGTGACGGAGCCGGTCACATACACCGGAGGCTTTCCGGCTAGGGCCGAAATGCTGGTGGCAAGAAGCAGCGCCGCAGCCGTTATGACTCTTCTCAACATAGATACTCCGTTGGATCAAAACCTTCCAGGGCTTCCTTTCGCTCCACGCAGGTGCCGCATTTGCCGCAGTGCTTCTCACCGCCCTTGTAGCAGGAATAAGTGAGGGAAAAGTCCACCCCAAGTTCACGGCCGCGGAGGGCAATGTCACGCTTAGTCATGTTACAATAGGGTGAAACAACCTTTACGCCGTTGTAGGTACCTGCTTCAACGGCGGCGGCCATTCCTTCTATGAATTCAGGACGGCAATCCGGGTAAATGGCGTGGTCTCCGCCGTGGTTTGCTAGCATTATGGCATCCAGGTCATTGCTCTCTGCAAGACCGGCGGCTATTGAAAGCATGATTCCGTTACGGAACGGCACCACGGTGCTTTTCATGTTATCATCGGCATATGAGCCCTCCGGGATGTCCCCGCCGCCAATGAGGAGGTCACTCCTGAAATACTTCCCCATAAACTCAAGCGGAATCACAAGATGCCTTATCCCAAGACGACGGCAGTTTATGGCCGCAAACTCCAGTTCACGCTTATTATGCTTGGAGCCGTAATCGAAGGAAACAGCCAGCGCTATGCTGCCTCTATACTCATAGAGGAGCGTGGTGCTGTCAAGGCCTCCGGAATAGACTAATACCGCTTTCATAGGCTCTCCAGGATGTTCTCAACCGCAGTGTGGGCGCTTCTTACGGCCTCCACAACAGTTGCAGGGCCGCTCATGAAATCTCCGGCAAGGAAAACGTTGTGATAGGGCTGAACCTCAACGGTAAGAACAGGGTCCGGTTTTTCGCTGACGGCGACAAGAAGGGTGTCGCACTCTACAAAATGTTCCGTTCCCCTGATTATCTTGGTTATCACGCGGCCGCCGTCTTCGGGAATCACGTTCTTGCAGTCGCAGAACACAACGCCGCCTTCCTTTACCTCAACAGGTGCCTGGAACACTTTGAACTGTACGCCATCGGCCTTTGCGGCCTGAACCTCAAGAGGATTGGCGGGCATGTTCTCGAAGGTTTT
>CACXNH010000180.1 GCA_902768955.1 uncultured Bacteroidia bacterium
CGTCTTTGTGAACGGGGTGAAGGCAGGCGGCTGGCCATACGGATACGCCAGCTGGGCCGTGGACATCACCGCAAAGCTGCAGGAAGGCAAGAACCGCATAGAGATAGTCCTTGACAACAAGCCGGAGAGCTCCCGCTGGTACCCGGGCGGCGGCATCTACCGCAATGTCTGGATAACCCGCACGGAGAAAACCTCCGTAGACCACTGGGGCACCTTCATCACCACCCAGATGCAGGGCGGCAACGCCATTGTTTATCAGAAACTGACACTGAAGGCCCCCGAGACCTGCATAGCTCGCATTTCCACCCGCATACTTTATAAAGACGGCAACACGGAATATGTAGTGGCCGAAACCCATTCCGTGATTGAGGCCTACGACGGCCGTACGGAGATTCAGGACTTCAAGATAGAGAATCCCCGCCTCTGGAGCCCGGAGAATCCCCGGATGTATCTTGCCCGCACGGTGGTGGAGACGGAAAGCACAAAAGACGTTTACGAAACTCCGTTCGGTATCCGCAGCGCGGAGTTCCGCCCTGACGGCTTCTACCTTAACGGAGTCAAGACATTCATGAAGGGAGTATGCCTTCACCATGATGCCGGAGCCCTTGGCGCGGTTTGGAACGAAGACGCCTGGCAGCGTCGCCTCATGATGCTTAAGGAAATGGGCTGCAACGCCATACGCATGAGCCACAACCCTCCCGCACCGGAACTCCTTGACATGTGTGACCGCATGGGATTCCTGGTGATGGATGAACTCACGGACACCTGGACGGTGGCAAAGAAGGACAACGGTTATGCCACGCTCTTCAATGAATGGGTGGAAAAAGACCTTACGGCAATGATCCGCCGTGACAGGAACCATCCCAGTGTCATCCTCTGGAGCATAGGCAACGAGTGCGGGGAGCAGGGCTGGCCGGAAAGATGGGACATCCCCCGCCGCCTCACGGACCTTTGCCACAGGGAGGACCCTACCCGCCTCACAACAGCCGGCAACGACAACCCCGGTGCCGCCTTCACAGGTTATGCTGAGACCATAGACGTTTACGGCTTCAACTATAAGCCCCATCTGTATGAGAAGTTTGTCCGGGAGCATCCCTGTCAGCCTGTCCTAGGCTCGGAGACATCTTCCTGCATATCCACACGAGGATATTACCTTTTCCCCGTAGAAGAGGAAAAGGGCAAGGGCTGGACCATGGACGCCCCGTTCCAGGTGAGCTCCTATGACCTCTATGCCCCCGGCTGGGCTTCAAAGCCGGATTATGAATGGGAGTATGAAGACAAGGTCCCGGAATGCGCCGGAGAGTTTGTCTGGACCGGCTACGACTACCTTGGGGAGCCCACGCCTTTCAATATGGACCCTTCCGTGTTCACTAACTTCCACACAGAGGAAGAGAAAGAGGCCTATCGCAAGATGGTTGCCGCCTGGGGCCAGGAAATTGCTTCCGTGCCGCTGCCTTCCCGCAGTTCATACTTTGGCATAATAGACCTTGCAGGGTTCCCCAAGGACAGGTACTGGCTGTACCAGGCCCGCTGGCGCCAGGATAAACCCGTGGCCCACATCCTTCCGCACTGGACCTGGCCCGGCAGGGAAGGTGTCCTGACGCCCGTCCATGTGTACACTTCCGGTGATGAGGCAGAGCTTTTCCTGAACGGCAAATCCCTTGGCAGGAAGAAAAAGGACGGCTACCGCATAGTGTGGGACAGGGTATTTTACACCCCCGGCACCCTGGAAGTGGTGTGCTATAAAAATGGCAGGGAATGGGCCCGTGACAAGGTCTGTACCGCCGGTAAAGCCGCAAAACTGGCAGCATCCATAGACTATGAGGGTAAAGACCTCAGCTATATAACCGTAGACGTCCTGGACAAAGCCGGAGTGCTGTGCCCGGGGGCATCGGCCCAAATAAAATTTGAAGTGAAGGGCCCCGCTGAGATTGTTGCAACTGATGCCGGAGACCCTACGTCCCACGTGCCTTTCTATAGTCATGAACTTCCGGCATTTGCCGGCAAGGCCTCCCTCATTGTGCGCCGTACGGGGAAAGGCATCGTCACGGTATCGGCCACATCCAAAGGACTCAAAAAAGCTAAGATATCATTATGAAAAGGTTGATTCCCGTCATTCTTCTGGCCCTGGGGGCCATTGTTACCGCCTGCGACACCTTCAAGGCGGGCGTCTTTGAGGATGAGATGGTGATGCCCCTTGAAGGCTCCCAGGAAGACTCCCTCTTCTACAAAGTCTCCATCCAGTATGCTTCAAAGGGCATGCTTATCCCTGCAATGGAGAAGATGAACGCCGCAATCGTTGCAAATGCCTTCGACATGGAGGGCGTGGATATCGGCCCTCTTGAAGAGACGGCGGCCCAGTACAGGGAGAATCTCATAGACGAGTACATCACTGAAAATTCCGGTATTGTGGGGGAGATTCCAGTTCTCAGCTGGGAAGACATCCTCACCGGAGAATTCACTGCCAGATACAAGGGTTGGAGGAACTACCTTATTAATTATTATTGGTACAGGGGCGGTGCCCATGGGGCCTCCACCTACTGTCAGATAGTGTTTGACGCCAAAACCGGAGACGTAGTGACAGAGGCCGATATCTTCACTGACGGCTATTTTGACAAAGTTGCCGCCCTGATGCAGGAGCAGGTAAGGAAGGATATGGAGGCCGATAACCCGGAGGTCCTTGACCTTCTGGATATGGATGAGGTTGTGCCCAACACCAACTTTTCAGTGGGCCCTGACGGCATCCAGTGGATTTTCCAGCCGGACGACCTCCTGCCGCACGCCTTCGGCCCCCTCTGCGTAACCGTATCCTGGGACCGTCTAAAGCCTTATATGAGGTAATGTTCAGGTTTTATCCTGTTCATAACTTTGTTTATTAAAATATTTTTCTTATCTTTGCAGCCCATTTTGCGGGGACATAAGCCCTTCAAGATGGACTGTAACTATATTTTATTTATTAACAAACATTTATGCCTACAATTCAACAACTTGTCCGTAAAGGACGCGAGCAGCTTGAAGTAAAGAGCAAGTCTCGTGCGTTGGATGCATGCCCTCAGAAGCGTGGCGTATGTCTGCGTGTGTACACCACTACGCCTAAAAAGCCTAACTCAGCTATGCGTAAGGTAGCCCGTGTTCGTCTTTCAAACGCCAAAGAGGTCAATGCCTACATCCCGGGCGAAGGCCACAACCTCCAGGAGCACTCAATCGTGCTGGTTCGCGGAGGCCGTGTAAAGGACCTTCCGGGTGTTCGTTACCACATCCTTAGAGGAGCTTTGGATACCGCCGGCGTGGATGGACGTACCCAGTCCCGTTCACTCTATGGC
>CACXNH010000181.1 GCA_902768955.1 uncultured Bacteroidia bacterium
CCATCTACGGCCTTTCCGGCTGTCGTGTCGTCATACCTCATCGCGGTCATGTCTATATCACCAACGGCACCAAGGTCCTCAAAAAGTAATAGGGCTTGTCATCGTGGTTTCGCAATAATAGGGCAGGGTAGTGCATTGCCTACCTAAAGGCAGGCTTCAATAATATGCTCGATTTCCCAGGGATATAATCCCTGGCTACAATATACCATCCCTATGGGATGCCATGTTGCAATAAAAGCATATGTAACGGGGTTCTATAATATTCCTGTTTTCCAAGGGTATAATCCATCCTGACGGGCTGGAAGTCCTTTTCCAGGAGGTTTTCCATCTTCAGGAGGGTAAGGACGGATTTGTCTGCCTCATGGGTAAGGAGCTCTCCCGAAGCGGCTATACGCTTGGTGTAGATTGAATATTTCTCAAATATACGCGTTGTACCATACGCTACGGCCGATGTAAGGATAAGCGGTACCAGCAGCTGATACCCTCCGGAAATCTCTGCTATGAGGAAGATGGCCGTAAGCGGCGCCTGCATCACGCCCGCCATCAGTCCCGCCATACCCACAAGCACAAAGTTTGCCACGGGGACAGCTCCGGGGGCAACGAGATTGAGGACATCGGCCACAACAAAGCCCACAAGGGCGCCCACAAAAAGCGTAGGGCCGAACGTACCACCCACTCCCCCGCCGGCATTTGTAAAAGTCATTGAGAACACCTTCAGGAGTAACACCAGCAGGAAAAACAGCGGCACACCCCAAGCAAATTTCATAAGATGCACCACTGGTGTTCCATCCCCAATCTCAGGATCCAGGCCGTTAAGGAGCGGTCCAAGGAAGTTGTAGCCTTCTCCGTGAAGCGGCGGGAAAAGAAAGATGAGAAGCCCCAGCGCCACTGAACTGACCAGCCACTTCAGGAAAGGATTCTTAAGGCGTGAAAGACGGTCTTCCATCCCAAGGGTTGTATGGATGAAATACAAGGAAAAAATGCCGCAGAGCATGCCCAGAAGGAGATAAAACGGCACATTCCCCATATTGAAATCCACAATTGTGGCGGCAAACGGACTCACCCTTCCAAGGCATAGTTCACTCACCAGCGTGGCCGATACAGAGCTCAGAAGAAGCGGCAGTATGCCGGACATGGAGAGGTTGAAAAGGAGGATTTCCAAGGTGAACAGCACGCCTGCAAGCGGAGCGTTGAAAATGCCTGCCACGGCACCCGCAGCGCCGCATCCGAGGAGAAGGGTCATTCCCCTATAGGACATCCCTGTGTACCGCCCCAGATTTGAACCAATGGCAGCTCCGGTATACACAATGGGAGCCTCGGCACCCACTGAGCCTCCAAACCCGATTGTAAGGGCGCTGGTCACCAGGGACGACCAGATGTTATGACGCTTTATCTTGGATTCATTCTTTGAGACGGCCTGAAGCACCTTTGTAACTCCATGGCCGATATTATCCCTCACCAGATACTTCACTATGAGAAGGCTGAGGAGCATTCCCACACCGGGAAGCACCAGATAAGGCAGGCGGCTGCCGGGCATAATCCCGGAAAGCCAGCCCTGGATTGCGTGGATGGAGATTTTGAGCGCCACAGCGGCCAAACCGCAAAGAAGGCCTGTCACAACAGACAAGCCAAGGAGCGCCGTACTCTCAGGCACCTTACGCAAAAGGGCCCTCAGAGGGGCCCATATAAACTTATTCATCATCTGCGCCGGAAGAATACTGGGCGATGTTGTCATCTGGAAGGGTTTCTCCGGAATCTTCGGGGGAATCCGGGGCGCCGCCGGCCACGGCCTCAGTCTCTGCGTCTTCCTCTCCTTCAAGCCATCGGGCTACATCCTCAAGGTCATCAGTCTTGACGTTGATCTTTACAAGGTAAATAGCGTCTGAGGTTTCTACTGTAACGGCATAGAAACTGGTGCCGTCAGGCTTGGGGTATTTGACAAGGTCATTGAGGTAATCGCTGAAGCCCTTGGGGTATTTCTCTTGAAAAGCGGCAGCCAGATCCGGATGCAGTGCATTCATCTTCTCAAAACTAACTACGTGTCTCTTCTTTGTGTCTGCCATAATTACTTCTTCTTTGGTTTGGGTTTTCTGCCTGCAATATTAGGTTTTTGTTTTGAACCTTGCAAGGGCTTTACGCTTTTTTTTGAAGAATTTTTAAAGAAATATGATTTTTGCCTCATTTTTCGCTCCGGGTCATGCTCTACAAACACCGGTTTCATATCCCTTGGATCTATTCCGCTGTAGAACATTACGGACGATGTGGTCATGGGTGTAGGGGTGAAATCCTGGACCTGGTCCATCCAGATACCCTTCAGGGCGGGATGATTGGCAAGGCACTCCATATCCTTGAGCGTGCACCCCGGGTGTGATGATATAAAATAAGGTACAAGGCCCACATTAGTGCCGGCATCACGGTTTATTTTGTCAAATTCCTTCCTGAGGCGCTCGAAGAGCCTGAAGGTGGGCTTTGCCATTTTCTGGAGAACATGGTCCTCAGTGTGTTCAGGGGCCACTTTTAATCGGCCGGAAGTGTGGTCAAGGACAAGTGTCTTGAGATAAGGCTTGGAACTGCTGTCCACAAAGCCGTCTTCCGTGAGGAAGAGGTCATAGCGGATTCCGCTGCCGATATAACTGTGCCTGATGCCCTTTGTGGAGTCTATCTTCCTGTAGAGTTCCATAAGGCGGGTATGGTCACAGTCAAGATTGGGACACCTTGCCGGGAAAAGGCAGCTGCGGCGCTTGCATTTGTCGCAGATCTCAAGGTTTTTGCCGTGCATCCCGTACATATTGGCCGTAGGAGCCCCTACGTCAGAAATATTGCCGGCGAAGTCCGGAAGATTGTTAAGTTCCTTCACCTCCTTAAGGATTGAGGCCTCGCTGCGGCTTTGGATAAACTTTCCCTGATGCGCAGCAATTGTACAGAAGTTACAGCCTCCGAAACAACCCCTGTGGGTGTTTACGGAGAACTTTATCATATCGTACGCCGGAATTCTCTTGCCCTTGTAACGCGGATGTGGAAGTTTTGTGAACGGGAGGTCCCAGAAGGAATCCATCTCCTGCTGCGTTGCCGGCGGATACGGCGGATTGATCTGTACATACCCGTCCCCAACCGGCTCCAGGATGGTATCCGGATGCATCATATTGGCGTGCGTCTCTATCCAGTGGAAATTCTCCGCAAAAGCCCTCTTATCCTTCTGGCACTCCTCAAAACTATGCAGCACCAACCGTCCCGGGAGGGTAGTATTTCCCAAATCGTCGCTTCGCGCCCCCTCCCACGCCTTCGGCGCGGGCCCCTCCCTCTTACACGGCCGAGGGTGCGTCCGGCACCTTACCGTCTACATAGAATGCAATCTGGGGAATCTGCCGCATCTTATGGCGGGGCCAGCCCTTTTCTATGCCCTTGGTGAGCTCCAGCATGGGGCGCTCCCCCATACCGTAGCAGAGGTAATCGGCCCCGGAAGTGACCAGGACGGAGGGCATGAGACAGTCTTTCCAGTAGTCGTAGTGAGTGAGGCGCCTCAGGGACGCTTCTATGCCACCGATGACAACTGGAATGTCCGGGTACAGTTCCTTCAGGATCTTGGTGTACACAGTTACGGCGTAATCAGGGCGAGCGCCGGCCTTGCCGTCAGGGGTATATGCGTCGTCGTGGCGTAGGCGCTTAGAGGCCGTGTAATGGTTCACCATTGAATCCATTGCCCCGGAATTGAGACCGAAGTACAGCCTGGGACGGCCGAGTTTACGAAAATCACGGAGATCGTCCCTCCAGTTTGGCTGAGGCACCACGGCAACGCGGTATCCCCATTTCTGGAGCCACCGGGCAATTACGGCCGTCCCGAAGGACGGATGGTCTATGAATGCGTCTCCGGAGAAAAGGATAACGTCGATGAAATCCCATCCCAGGGCTTCCACTTCCTTTACGGACGTGGGAAACATATATGATGATGCCTCTGACATAAGTGATGCAAATATAATCATTCTTTATAACATGGAAAGAATAATCTGGGGACATCTTTTTTATCCCGTCAAAAAAATGCCCCAGGAGTATTCCCGGGGGCATTTTTCATATTCCATTTCTTCGCTCTTAAAGCATAAATTCCTGATAATCAGGAAACTACGCAGGAACAATTCATTCACGCCATTTCTTGGCCTTCATGCA
>CACXNH010000182.1 GCA_902768955.1 uncultured Bacteroidia bacterium
ATTGCCCCAGAGGCCGATTTGTATGCCCACACGGCAGGGGAATCGGCCCAAAAGGGCAAAATGGCTGCCGTGTGTGCACCAAAAACCCTGTTATGGGCGTTCTGGCTGCAAACACGGCAATGATAGGATTTCCCCCTATTTTTTCATATATTCGCAGAAACAATTGTAATTGACATGATTAATTTTAAGCTTCTCCTTGTTTCCCTTCTTGCTATGGCCTCTATCATCAGTTATGCCCAGGAGCAGCCCGGCAAGGCCGTTCTGGACAACATTCACGCCCGCAAGAGCGTGCGTACATACACAGATGCAGACGTCACTCCTGAGCAGGTAGAAACCATCCTGAGAGCTGCTATGGCGGCGCCTTCCGGAATGAATGTGCAGCCGTGGAGGTTTGTTGTGGTGAGGGAACAAGCCACCAAGGATAAACTTGCAGGCGGCTTCAACAAGATGATTGCAAAGGCCCCTGTGGTGATTATCGTATGCGGCAAAACCACCGGCGCCGTTGGCAAGGAAAACCGCAACTGGACGGCAGATTGCGCCGCCGCCACGGAGAATCTGCTGCTGGCGGCAGAGGCTGTCGGCCTTGGGGCCGTATGGACGGCCTGCTATCCTTACGAAGAAAGGATGAGCACTACAATTGAAGCCCTTGGACTGCCGGACAACGTGAAGCCGTACTGCATTGTTCCGGTTGGCCATCCAGGCGGGAAGGAAAAACCTAAGGACAAGTGGAAGCCGGAGAATATCCACTATGAGAAGTGGTAGTATAATACATGATACTATGAATATACTGGAAGAGGCCTCCCGCTGTCTTTTCTGCGCCGATGCCCCCTGCAGCAAGGCCTGCAAGGGCGGTGATCCCGCAAGAGCCATCCGTGCCATCCGTTTTGAAAACCAGGCAATTGCCCGTAGATGGGTGAAAGATTGCACGGAAGAAGAGCTGGAATCAGCAGAAAAAGCATGCATCCACTATGACCGTCCCATCCGTATCCGTGAGATTGTCAAAATGCTTCCCGAAGCCCCATCAGGGCCGCTTCCCAGCCTTGAGATAGATTTCTGCGGAATACGCTGTGAGAATCCTTTCTTCCTGGCATCGTCGGCCGTTTGTACCAACTATGAAATGGTTTCCAGGGCCCTTGAGGCAGGATGGGGAGGAGTATTCTACAAGACCATCTGCATGCAGGAAATCAATGAGGTGTCTCCACGCTTTGACGCCGTTTACGGCAAAGGAAAGAAGGGAGACTTCTACGGATTCCGGAATATGGAGCAGTTAAGCGAGAACCCCGTGGATATGGACTTCGATATCCTCAGGCGCTTAAAGAAGAACTACCCCGATAAAGTAATCATTGCCTCCATAATGGGAGAGAAGGAAGAAGAGTGGGTAGAGCTTGCAAAGATGGCGGAAGAAGCCGGCTGTGATGCCGTAGAGCTGAACTTCTCCTGCCCCCAGATGCGCTTTGCTGGTATGGGCTCTGACGTAGGCCAGGACCCTGAACTTGTAACCTTCTTCACCGCCTATGTAAAGCGCAGCGTGGGCATTCCCGTCATCCCCAAGATGACCCCCAACATCTCGCATATCTCCGGGCCGGCCATGGGTGCGTATTTTGCCGGGGCAGATGCTATATCGGCCATCAACACCATTAAAAGCATCACTATGGGAGAAGGGTCTGAGATAAGCGGTCATCAGACAGGATCCGGCTACTCCGGCAGGGCCGTGAAGCCCATCGCCCTCCGCCACATCCTCTCGATGGCGCTGAACCCTATCATGAAGAACATCCAGTACAGCGGCGTCGGAGGCATTGAAACCTGGCATGACGCCCTGGAGTTTATCCAGCTGGGCTGCAGGAACGTCCAGGTGTGCACCGCCGTGATGCAGTACGGATACCGCATTGTGGAAGACATGATTCTTGGCCTTCAGAACTACATGGCCAGTAACGGCGTGGAGCACCTTTCAGACATTGTTGGAGAGCGCCTGCCGTCCTTCCTGCTGCCCTCAGACCTTGACCGCAACACCATAGTATACCCTAAGTTCGACACCTCCAAGTGCATTGGATGTGGCCGATGCACCATCTCCTGCGCAGACGGCGGCCACCAGGCACTTGTATTTAACCAGGAGACACGCCGCCCGCAGTTTATCGGCCCTAAGTGCGTAGGCTGCCACCTCTGCCGGCTTGTCTGCCCCGTGGGTGCCATTTCGTCCTCCAAAAGAGTGAAGAAGGCATAGTCCGGCCCCCGGCCTGGCACTTGATATTGCCGTGGAGATAACTCCCTGTCAATCTGCATATTACGCAAAAACGTCTGCCGGAAACAACATAGACGTTTTATTGTAATATGTTATGAATCAAGACATTACCCCCACAAACAAAGTCTATATGACTACAGAAAGAGGGATTTGCAGGAGCATTGTGCATTTCTTCGGAAAAGACCTGGTGCTTCACTTGTTTTTGTGGAGCAAAAATGATATATTTGTCCTTTAGTTAGGAAAACGGAATAATGAACCTGTCATTTAACTCATATCAATGCCTCCTGAAGCACTTCGGGGGCATTGTCGTTATTTCCGTCCACGGCTGTGCAACAACACAAAAGTCCAATACAAAATGAAACAAAAACAACCTTATGAGGCCCCCAGGGCCAACACCTTCGTAGTACAAACCGAAGGAATGATTTGCCAAAGCATCTTCAACGAGACCAATCCCGGACTTGTAGGTATTGAACTCACACTCCAGGATGATTACATCTACAACCTCTAATCTTATTGCCCTATGAAAAAGTTTTTCTATGCAATCGCTGCCCTGGCCGTAATTGCCAGCTGCTCAAAGGTCACTGAGGTTGAAAAAAATGTTGAGCCCAAGGATGAAATCAATGATGAGATCAAGGATGAGGTCAATGTTGTAAACATGACCATCCGCACCCAGGCTCCTCAGACCAAAACTTACATTGAGAGCACCGGAGAAAAGACATATCAGCCCCAGTGGAGCGGCACAGACAAACTGGGCGTTTTCTTTGATTCCGTAAAAAACGCCTATGAGGCAGAGCTTGAGAACACTTCCCTGGACGGAGAAAAAGCAGAGTTCTTTGGATCTGTCAAGAAACAAAACGGCACTTACAGGGTTTATGCATATTATCCCTCAGATGCCACCATCTCCAAAGGAACCGACACCCAGGTTGTGTTTACAGTCCCCACCCTCCAGAAGCCTCAGGAGAACAACTTTGACAAGAATGCGGATAT
>CACXNH010000183.1 GCA_902768955.1 uncultured Bacteroidia bacterium
GAGGCCGAGGCATACGGCAAGGGCGGCGGATTCACCCTCGTATCATTCTTCGGCAAGGCCAACTACAACTTCGCCGACCGCTACCTTGCAAGCGTTACACTCCGTTACGACGGTTCAAGCCGTTTCGGCCGCAACAATCGCTACGGCCTGTTCCCTTCAGTGAGCCTTGGCTGGCGCATTGACAAGGAGCGTTTCATGGAGAATGTGGACTGGCTGGAGAACCTCAAGCTGCGCGCCAGCTGGGGCCAGACCGGTAACCAGGAAATTGACAATATTGCCCGCTACACCATCTTCGAGAGCAATTACGGTGAAGCAGGATTCGGCGGCCAGAGCTACGGCACCAGCTATGACATAGCAGGTACCAACGGCGGCAGTACGCTCGCAAGCGGCTTCAAGCGCAACCAGATGGGCAACGACAACCTCAAATGGGAGACCACCACTCAGACTAACATCGGCCTTGACTTCGGCCTTTTCAAGAGCGCGCTCTACGGGTCGTTCGAGGCATACTATAAAAAGACTACGGACATCCTTGTGTTCATGCCCGGCATCGGTGTCATGGGTGAAGGTTCATCACAGTGGATCAACGCCGGCGAGATGGACAACAAGGGTCTGGAATTCAATGTGGGATACCGTGGAGAGATCGGTGACTTCCAGTATGACCTTGCCGGAAATATCGGCACTTACAGCAACACTGTCACCAAGCTTCCCGAGACCATCGCCGCCAAGGGGACATTCGGCGGCAACGGTGTTGAGAGCGTCGTGGGACATCCCATGGGCGCACAGGTAGGCTACGTCTATGACGGCATCTTCAAGAGCCAGGAGGAGATTGACAACCACGCCGTACAGGGCGGCGCGGGCCTTGGCCGAATCCGCTGGAAAGACCTCAACGACGACAATGTCATCGACGAGAAAGACCAGAGGTGGATCTACTCCCCCGTTCCTGCCTTCACATGGGGTCTGAATATCTATCTCCAGTACAAGAACTTCGACCTCACAATGTTCTGGCAGGGTGTGCAGGGCGTGGATGTGATCAGCGACTTCAAGAAGCAGACAGACATCTGGAGCGGCCTGAACATCTCCAACCTCAACAAGGGCCGCCGTATCCTGGATGCATGGAGCCCTACCAACATGGCTTCCAACATCCCTGCGGTGAGCACCATGGACAACAACAACGAGAAACGTGTTTCCTCATACTTCGTGGAAAACGGCTCCTTCGCCAAACTCCGCACCATCCAGTTTGGTTACAACGTTCCCGAGAGCGTCTGCCAGACCCTTCACATGGCACGCCTCAGGGCATATGTATCGGCCCAGAACCTCTTTACCCTGAAGAGTGCTTCCTTCACCGGCGTGGACCCGGAGAACCCCAACTTCGGCTATCCTATTCCGGTTAACGTGACCGTGGGTATCAATGTGTCATTCTAAAGAGAGATTTATCATGAGAAAGTATATTTCCATACTGTTTACAGGCATTGCCTGCTGCATGGTCCTTTCCTGCAACAAGCTCCTCTCCGAACAGGTTCCCCAGGGCACCCTCAGCGACGAGCAGGTCAAGACTCCCGCCAACGCCGAAGCAATGGTGGTATCGGCCTATGCAATTTTCACAACTGCCGAAGACATCAACTCTTCCTTCTCAATGTGGAACTTCGACGTACGCTCCGACGACGCCTACAAGGGCGGCAACGGAACCTCCGACGGCGACGTTTTCCACCAGCTGGAGATCCAGCAGGGCGTGCTTACCACCAACTGGAACATCAACGACATGTGGGTGCGCCTCTACAACAGCCTTTCCCGCGTGAACAGCGCCATCGCCCTTCTGGAAGAGTGCGACGACTCCTTCAAGATGAAGGATCAGCGCATGGCCGAGATGAAATTCCTCCGCGCCTACGCACACTTCCTCCTGAAGCGCCTCTACAAGAACATCCCCTTTGTGATGGACACCCATCTCACCAATGATGAGTACAACTCCATGTCCAACACCACTTATACAAACGACCAGGGCTGGGGACTCATCATCCAGGACCTGGAGGCGGCATTCAAGGTGCTCCCTGAAGTTCAGGCCGATAAAGGCCGTCCTACCAAGGCCTCTGCTGCAGCCTTCCTCACAAAGGCATATCTTTACAAGGCTTACCGCCAGGATAACGCACAGTCAAACCAGGTCACTTCCATCGATGAGACGGACCTTGCCAAAGTGATTGAATACTCCGACCCCAAGTACTACTCCAACTACGGCCTTGAGAAGGACATTCACAATAACTTCCGTCCTGAGGAAATGTACGAGAACGGAATAGAGAGCCTGTGGGCCATCCAGTACTCCCGCAACGACGGTTCCACATACGGAAACCTCAACTGGAGCTATGGCCTGATAGGTCCCAGCATCATCAAAGTCACCGACGGCGCCTGCGACTTCTACAAGCCCAGCCAGAACCTGGTGAACGCCTATCGCACCGGCGCTGACGGCCTTCCTCTGCTTGACAACTTCAATGCAAAGGATTATGCTATCGCCTCTGACAATGCCGATCCCCGCCTGTTCCTTACCGTGGGCATGCCCGGACTCCCCTACATGTTCAACAAGAAGTACATCCAGGACGAGACCCAGCAGTACAGCCGCGGCAACGGTTTCTACGGCTACTACATCAGCCTCAAGCAAAACGTAGACCCTGCACTTGTGGGAGAATACCTCATCAAGGGTTCATACTGGGCATCTTCCATGAACCGCATAGTATTCCGCTATGCCGATGTCCTCCTGGAGCGTGCAGAAGCCTATGCACAGCTAGGCAACGCAGACGAGGCCATAAAACTGGTCAACCAGATCCGCACCCGCGCGAAGGGTTCCACCCAGATGTTCTCAGATTACCCCACACGCTACGGCGTGAAGCTTTTCATGTCAAATTACTCCGGCACCTATGACAAGGCCACGGCCATAAAGATTGTGAAAATGGAGCGCCGCCTTGAGATGGGAATGGAAAGCGAACGTTTCTTTGACCTTGTCCGCTGGGGAGACGCCGCAACCGTCCTGAACAAGTACTTTGCAGAGGAAAGCGACAACTGCGCCATCTACAGTTCGGCCCACTTCACCCCGGACAAGGATGAGTACCTGCCCATCCCCGCGGAGCAGATGGCTGCCGCCAACGGACATTATACTCAGAATATCGGTTCCTGGTGATAAATGACAAAGAAAATGAAACACAA
>CACXNH010000184.1 GCA_902768955.1 uncultured Bacteroidia bacterium
GCGATAACAAGCTGGGTATCAGGCGTTGAGACCTGGGCCACTCCAAGCGGGGTCACAACGTCTTTGACTGAGTATTCCAGAGTTTTTGAGATCTCATACGCAAAGATTTCCCCTACGCGTTCAAGGTTGGTGCGGAAGCGGAGACTGTCTTTCTGGATGTGGGCGTCACGCAGCTCTGCGAGGAACGATCCCAGTACGGAATTGTTTTCCCCAATGTGGTTGATTTTCATGGCACAAGACTTGTTTCAACCACAAATATAGAAAAATTCCTGAATTTTCACTACCTTTGTGAATATGAAAACGCTCAGGCGCATACTCCTTGCCGTGGCGGCCGCTGCGGTCACCTGCCTTATGGCGGGAAGTTGCGGCGTGTCCCAGATCAAGAACATCAAGCTTGTATCGGCCGGTGTGAAATATATCATCCCCACCTCCCTCCGCACCTTTGACGCCATGCTGGAGCTTGGGATAGACAACCCTGCCATGACGTTCAACGTGAGCGGCATAGACGGCAATATAAGGGTGGATGAAGTGCCTTTTGCAACGTTCACCGCCGGAGAAGTGAGGGTGGAAGGCCGGCAGATTCTCCGATATGAGCTTCCCTGCAGCATTGCCCTGGAGCCCGGAATCTCCCTTCTGGATGTCCTGAAACTCTCCACGCGTCGTTCGCTGGAGGGCATCAAGGCCGATATCAATCTTAAGGTAGCCTCCAAAAACGGCGCCCTCAAGGCACCTCTTTCTTACAAAGACCTGGATTTAGCAGAATTTTCAAAATGATGAAACGCATCCTAATCATACTGGTTTTATCGGCCCTGGCATCTATTGGCGCATGGGCCCAGGACTCTCTCAACCTTGCAAGGATGGACTCCACTTATGTGGGGAAAAGCATCCTCTCAGTTATTGGCTCCGGGGCGGAAATCAATCAGACTCCCCAGGTGCGGCAGGCACTCCTCAACTATGTGAGTTCCAATGCCTCCAAGGCCGTTCAGGGGTACAGGATCCGTGTTTTCTACGATAATTCCCCGCAGGCTCGCGTCCGTTCAGAGGGCATTGCCGCATACCTCCGGAATCAGTATCCGGAAACTGGCGTGTACCGCAGTTTTGAAAGCCCCAACTACAAGGTTACAATAGGGGATTTCCGCACAAAGGATGAGGCCTTAAAGATTTACAACGCTCTCAAGGGGACCTATCCCACCGCTTATATTATTAAAGAGAACATCAATTTCCCCAGATAATGGCTTCTATCAAACAGGGAATGGAGCAGAAGCTCCAGCAAAAGCTTTCGCCGCTTCAGATTCAGACCATAAAGCTGATAGAGATGCCGGTGCAGGCCCTGGAGCAGCATGTGAGGGAGGTTTTGGCCGATAACCCCGTCCTTGACGACTCCCCCCAGAAGAGCGATCAGGAGCGTGAGGTTTCTATTTCTGAAGTGGAGGCACAGGAGCAGAGCGGCGGGTCCATGGAGGAAAACTACGGTCCCCAGGACGACGACATCCCTTCCTATAACCTCCACGTCAATAACTGGGGTAAGGATGAGCGCCCGCAGTACAATACCTTCTCCGTCAAGCAAAGCTTCACAGGCAGCCTGGAGGAACAGCTCGGTTATCGCAACCTTGACCCTCATCAGAGGGCCGTGGCAAGCTTTATAATCGGCTCACTGGATGACGACGGCTATCTCCGCAGGGATATCGAGTCCCTGGTTGATGACCTTGCGTTCCGTGCAGGGATTGAGTCATCGGCCGATGAAGTGGAGAAGATGCTGAAGGTAATCCAGGAGTTCGAGCCCTCCGGCGTTGGGGCGCGTGACCTCCGTGAATGCCTTATCATCCAGCTTGAGGACAAAAAGCGCACCCCGTCCGTGGAAAATGCCCTCAGGGTGCTGAGAGATCAGTTCGAGGCCTTCAAGAACCGTCATTTCCAGAAAATAATGAGCCGTTTACGTCTATCGGAAGAAGAGATGAAGGCCGTTCTTGATGAGGTCAAGCGCCTCAATCCTTCTCCCGGCGGCCAGATAGACGATTCCTACGAAGACCAGGCCCAGCAGGTGGTCCCGGACTTTGTGCTTGAATACGAGAACGGAGAACTTCTGCTCTCCATGCCGCGCTTCAACGTGCCTGAGCTCCGCGTTAACCGCAAGTACTCGGAGATAATGGAAACGGGGAAATATTCTGAATCTAAAGCCGACAAAGAAGCCGCTTCATTCGTTAAGCAGAAGATAGATTCCGCCAAGTGGTTCATAGAGGCTCTCCGCCAGAGGCAAAACACTCTGGAAAGCACCATGAGAGCCATCCTGGAGTATCAGCACGACTATTTTATAGACGGTGATGAGAGTTCCCTGAGGCCCATGGTACTCAAGGACATCGCAGAGCGCACGGGCTTTGACATCTCCACAATCTCACGCGTTGTGAACAGCAAATGGATAGAGACCCATTTCGGCATATTCCCGCTCAAATACTTCTTCTCGGAAGGCCTTGAAAACTCAGACGGCGAGGAAGTTTCCACCCGTGAAATCAAGAAGGCCCTCCGTGAAATGGTGGATAATGAGGACAAACACAACCCTCTTACTGATGATGAACTGGTGGACGGCCTTTCCGCCAAAGGCTACAAAGTCGCCCGACGCACCATAGCCAAATACCGCGCCCTCCTGGATATTCCCAAAGCCCGCCTCCGCAGGGAACTGTAATCCCCTTTGTGCCAGATGAAAAAGGTATACATTGAGACATACGGGTGTCAGATGAACGTGAATGACACCGAAGTTATATTCGCCATCCTGGCAAAGGCCGGCTATGAGCGCACTGAAAGCATTGATGAGGCAAACCTCATTATGGCCAATACCTGCTCTATCCGTGACAACGCGGAGCAGCGTATCTGGGGCCGCATAGAGGTGTTCAACCAGCAGCGGAAATCCCGCCCAGGAGTACTTGTGGGCATTGTCGGCTGCATGGCGGAGCGCCTGAAGGACAAGCTCCTTGACACCCGCAAGGTAGACCTTGTTGTGGGTCCGGATGCATACCGCAGCCTGCCTCGCCTTCTGGAAGCCATCAGCCCGGAGAGTCCCCAGATGGACGTCCTCCTCTCCCGTGAGGAGACTTATGCCGATATCACCCCGGTGCGTACAGACAGGAACGGGATATCGGCCTTCATATCCATTATGCGCGGATGCAACAAC
>CACXNH010000185.1 GCA_902768955.1 uncultured Bacteroidia bacterium
AACCTCAAGACTCTCGGTATCCGCCGGATGCATCAGACCGTGGAAGTGGAAGATACGCCCATCACCCGCGGCATGCTGGCCAAAGTGGCCCATCTGGTTTCTTATGAAGTAATTGACTAAGGAGGATTAGAGATGAAACTTGAGAATCTGAAGCCCGCAAAGGGCGCAACCCATAACAGCAAGCGCGTAGGCCGCGGTCAGGGTTCCGGCAAGGGTGGCACCGCCACCCGTGGTACCAAGGGTGCCCAGGCCCGTGCCGGTTACGAGCACAAGGTTGGTTTCGAAGGCGGCCAGATGCCCATTCAGCGTCGTCTGCCCAAGTTCGGTTTCAAGAACCCTACCCGCGTTGCTTTCAAGGCCGTTAACGTGGCCACCCTTCAGGCGCTGAGCGAGAAGCTCAACATCAAGGAGTTTGACGTGGACAACCTGATTACCGCCGGTATCGCCTCCAAGGGAGATCTGGTCAAGGTGCTGGGCAACGGTGAAATCACCGCCGCCATCCAGGTGAAGGCCCATGCTTTCTCCGCATCTGCTACCCAGAAGATTGAGGCTGCCGGAGGTAAAGCAATCGTAATTGAATAAGAGTCGCGATGAAAAAGTTTATTCAGACACTTCGCAACATCTACAACATCGAAGAACTGCGCAAGCGGATCGCCTACACGATCCTGCTTGTGCTGGTTTACCGTCTGGGCAGCTTTATCCTTCTTCCCGGCATCAGCCCCGATATCCTGAAGAGCGGTATCGCCGGTACCCAGGAAGGTCTTGTCGGCCTGCTGAACATGTTCTCCGGCGGCGCCTTCGGTAATGCCAGTATCTTCGCATTGGGTGTGATGCCGTACATCTCGGCATCCATCATCGTCCAGCTGCTGGGCATGTTCGTCCCTTCCTTCCGCAAGATGCAGATGGAGGGCGAGTCCGGCCGCCGCAAGATGAACCAGATTACCCGCTACCTCACCGTTCTGGTGCTGGCCATCCAGGGCCCCGCTTACGTCGTGAGCATGGTTCCCGCCGAGGCCGTCACCATGAAGGTGGGCGCCTTCTGGTTCCGCCTCATCTCCACCGTCATCCTCATGGCCGGGTCCATGTTCGTGATGTGGCTGGGTGAGCGGATTACGGACCGCGGTATCGGCAACGGTATTTCCCTCATCATCATGATTGGTATTGTCGCCCGCCTGCCTTACGCTCTGGTTGCAGAGTTCATGCAGAAGTTCGACTCTTCCGCCGCCAACGGCGGTTTCATCATGTTCGTGGTGGAAATGGTTATCTGGGTGCTGGTTATCCTGGCTGCTATCGCACTGGTTCAGGCCGTGCGTAAAGTTCCCGTACAGTACGCCAAGCGCGTCATCGGCAACAAGCAGTACGGTGGTGTGCGCCAGTACATCCCTCTCAAGATCAATGCTGCCGGCGTGATGCCCATCATCTTCGCCCAGGCCCTGATGATGTTCCCCATGCTGCTGGGCAACTACGAGTCCACCCGTGGAATCGCCGCTGCCTTCTCCAGCTACACCAGCATCCCGTATAACATCGTCTTCTTCCTCCTCGTCGTAGCCTTCACTTACTTCTATACGGCCGTTACGGTGAACCCCACCATGATGGCGGAAGACCTGAAGAAGAACGGCGGCTTCATCCCCGGCGTAAAGCCCGGCAAGAAGACGGCCGAGTACCTGGATTCCATCATGACCAGAGTCACCCTGCCGGGTGCCATTTCCCTGGGTCTCATCGCTTGTATGCCGGCCCTGGCCAACGTCCTGGGTGTGAACAACCAGTTTGCCTCCTTCTTCGGCGGCACCTCGCTGCTCATCCTGGTGGGTGTTGTCCTGGATACGCTTCAGCAGATTGAAAGCTACCTGCTCATGCGTCACTATGACGGTCTTATGAAGACAGGTCGCATTTCCGGACGTTCCGGCATGTAATTTTGAATGTACTATCGAAAGAAGATATGGTAAGGCCGAAGACCGAAGAAGAGATTGAGCTGCTCCGCATCAACGGAGATTTGGTGTCGCGTACACTGGCCGAGGTCGGTAAACTGGTCGCCCCTGGTGTGACAACTGCGAAGTTGAACGAGGTGGCCGAGACCTTCATCCGCGACCACGGTGCAGTTCCTTCCTTCAAAGGTTTCGATGGCTTTCCCGCGGCGCTCTGCATGAGCGTGAACGATGTAGTGGTCCATGGTTTTCCCAGCGACCGCCCCCTCGAAGAGGGAGACATCGTTTCCGTAGATTGCGGAACCCTGTACAAAGGATATAACGGAGATTCGGCCTACACCTTCCCTGTAGGGGAGGTGGACGCCGAAACCCGGAAGCTCCTGGATGTCACCAAGGCATCGCTGTACAAGGGAATCGAGGCCGCTGTGGCAGGCAATCGGACAGGCGATATCGGATACGCGGTGCAGTCGTACGCAGAGTCATTCGGTTTTTCCGTTGTCCGCGAACTCGAAGGACACGGAGTGGGCAAACAGATGCACGAGGACCCCGGCATCCCCAATTATGGGAGAAAGGGCCACGGAGCACGCCTTGTGGACGGAATGACCATTTGTATTGAGCCGATGATTTGTGCAGGCGGCAGAGGTGTGTATCTTGCAAGAAATGGTTGGGCAGTACACACCGCCGATCACAAGAATGCCGCTCACTACGAGCTTACGGTTGTTGTCCGGAAAGGCCGGGCCCAGCAGCTCTCCACTTTCGATTACATTGAGAAAGACGGTTCCATTAAATTTTAACAGTGATTTTCAGACTATGTCCAAACAAGTAGCTATCGAGCAGGATGGTACAGTGATTGAAACCCTTCCCAACGCTATGTTCCGCGTAGAATTGGAGAACGGTCATGTCCTCCTCTGCAACATTTCCGGTAAGATGAGGATGAACTTTATCCATATCCTTCTCGGCGACCGGGTCAAAGTTGAGATTTCACCCTACGATTTAACCAAGGGACGTATAACTTTCCGATACAAATAAAAACTAGATAACGATGAAAGTCAAGACCTCCATCAAGAAACGCAGCGAAGACTGCAAGATTGTCCGGCGTAAAGGCCGCCTGTACGTTATCTGCAAGAAGAACCCCAAGTTCAAGATGCGCCAGGGTTAATAAGTGTAAC
>CACXNH010000186.1 GCA_902768955.1 uncultured Bacteroidia bacterium
CTTCAGTCCTTGCTTTGCAGCCTTCTCAAACCATTCGACGGCCTTGTTGTAGTCCTGCGGCACCACCTTCCCCTCGATGTAGAAAGTGCCCAGATTGTACTGTGCGCCGGCATGTCCGTCATTAGCCGCCTTCTCGTAGGCCTCAAATGCCTTGTCATACTTCTTGGCCTCGAGCAGTTCGTTACCCTTTTGATAATTCTTCTCTGCCTGCTCTGCCTTTTGTTGCGCCTGACGCCTCCCAAACTGTCCAGGAAAACCGCCAGGAAACTGAGCAGACACGCTCACTGCCACCAATGTGGCAACCATCATGAGCATCCATCTTTTCTTAATCATTGTCTTTGATATTAATTGGTTAGTAATATAGAGTGATTGACACCACAAAGTACAGTTTAGTAACAAGGAGGCCTACTCATCCGGCAGTCCCTTGTACTTCCTTGCCCAGAACTGAGCCATCTGAAGATCCTTCTCCACGATTTCCCCCTGAAGGAAAATGGCGGCAAGCTTGAACTGGGCATCCTTATGCCCCTGCATACCCGCCTTCTCCAGCCACTCAATCCCAAGGTCAATATTCTTCAGGACCTTCTTGCCCTCGATGCAGAGAAGTCCCATGATGTACTGCGCCTCAGGATGTCCGGCTTGATCTGGTCGGAGACCGCCTTAACCAGTTCTCCGCTCTCCACGCCGGTCGTGCCCAGCACACCTGCCGCCAGTGCGGAGACAGGCCGAAAAGGTCCGAACTGCTCCGGGGCCTGGGCAATCAGATGGCGGGTCACCATGGTCTGGTCCACCGCTCTGGGACCGACTGCATCCGGAGTGACCAGACGGTTGCCGAGGCCCACCACCAGTGCGGCTGCGTTGCCCTCTCCCCCGCCGGGCAGAAGGGCGGATAACTCTGCCGCCAGGGCGTGTACCGCCTTTTGAAAGGACTCCGGTTCCCGGCGGAGAAGGTCATTTAGCTCCAGAGTCAGATAGCGGCCCTGGGGCTTTCCTATGGCCTCCGCCCCCTCCGGAGAGGTGATGTCCACCTGGACGACGGGGCAGCCCTGATTGGTTCGTTCCGTCTGAGTAACGCCGGAGAGGCCGTCAGGAGTGTTCTGACGCAGCAGCTGCGTGGCCTCCAGGGCCAGGTCGGTACGGTGTTGGATCATAACAGTTTCCTCCCGTTTTCAGAAAATCTGATTTTTCAGCTATTCTCTGCACCGGGCAAAGGTTTATGCGGGAAATTCAAAAAAATTTCAAAAAACAGTTGCATTTTCCATTAGGGGATGGTAAAATGAGTAACTGCACAGGGTTATTGTGCAGATTGCTATTAGAGGAGGTGTTTGGTTTGCCGAATATCAAGTCTGCCAAGAAGCGTGTTCTGGTGAACGAGACCAAGGCTGCCCTGAATAAGGCCGCAAAGTCCAACCTGAAGACTACGCTGAAGAAGTTTGACGCCGCGGTGGCTGAGGGCAACCGCAGCGAGGCTGATAGCGCATACAAGCTGGCTGTCAAGACTGTGGACAAGGCTGCTGCCAAGGGTCGTGCCGGTTTCTGCGCTAATCGCGCCGCTAACTACAAGGCCAAGGCCGCCAAGGTCATCAACGGCCTCGCCTAATTGATCCTTTATCAGGAATTTTGAACCGGTACGGTTTCCCGTGCCGGTCTTTTCCGCATATAGGGAATAGGGGTCGTTTTGCTCATCGCACCCCGAGCCTAGAGACTCGCGTCTCACATCTGCGGGTGACGTGTAAACATTCATTAACATCGCCCGACTTGGAATATGCCCAGGGCTGTAACGGCCTTTTTTTTGTCTTTTTTTTGAAATATGTTAAATGTTTTTTGCTAGATTATAGACCTGTAATATGTATTGGAAATGTTTGTAAAATGAAGGGTGTCAGGGATTTGAAATGTCATCAATAAATTTTGCTACAAGAGAGATTAGTTGTAAGGTGGTGTATTACGGACCTGGTTTGAGTGGCAAGACCACGAACCTCCAGGTGATTCACCAGAAAATGCCCCAGGACAAGCGCACGGATATGGTGTCCTTGGCTACCGAGGGCGACCGAACCCTGTTCTTTGACTTTCTCCCTCTGAATCTTGGCGATATCAAGGGTTTCAAGACCCGCTTCCAGCTCTATACCGTTCCCGGTCAGGTTTATTACAACAGTACCCGTAAGTTGGTGCTCCGTGGTGTCGATGGCATTGTATTCGTGGCGGACTCCCAGCGTTCCCGCCAGGCCGAAAACCTGGAAAGTCTTCAAAATTTGAGGCAGAACCTCCAGGATTACGGCATGGATTTGGACGACATGCCTTTCGTGCTCCAGTACAACAAGCGCGATATGGAGAATGTGTTCTCCTTGGATGAGCTAAATGCGGAACTTAACCCCCGCAATGTGCCCTTCTTCCCGGCTACGGCACACAACGGCAAGGGAGTGGTGACCACCCTCAAGACCATCGCCATGCTGGTGATTGAAAAGTTCAACGTGAAGCAGGGATTTTTGCGCAAGGCCGCCGAAAGCGTGAACAACACCGGCGTTCATGACGTGTCCTTGACCAAGGAAGGCGTGTCTGTGAAGCAGGCCGCACCGAAGCCCCAGGTTCAACCCGAAGCGGCCGCTCCTTCTTCGCCTTTCAAGATGCCCTCTTTTGCGGCAAAGCCCCCTACAGGGGCTGTCCCGTCCGGTAATGCTGGTTCGGGCTTGTTCCAGAAGGGAGCGACATCTTCGCCGTTTGGTCGCCCGCGTGCCGCCGCCACCGTTCCCCGTATGCCAACCTTTGGCCGCGTGATGGAAAAGCCTCAGGAAACTGGAGACGACGAAATCGAATTGCGTCCTTATGTTCCTAAGAAGAAGTAGAAGGAGAGTGTTATGAGCGATTTTACGATTTATTCCGATGACGTGGGCAAGGTTCGCCGCTTGATGGAAGCCTACCAGGCAAGCGTCAAGGCCGAATACATTGTGCTTTGCCACCGCGACGGTTCCATTATCGCCGAGGTGGGCTCCCTGGGTATCGACCCCACTCCCCTTGCCGTGCTGAGCACCGCTTCTTTCGACTCTGCCCGCCAGGTGGGCAATATGCTGG
>CACXNH010000187.1 GCA_902768955.1 uncultured Bacteroidia bacterium
GTGTCATTGGACATATCCTTGAAAGCTACAAGACGGTAGGTTTCGGGATGAATTCCTTTCTTCATTTTACGTAAAAAATATAATTGTTAACAATTTTGGGCTGCAAAGATAGCAATAATCTTTGTAATTCCAAAATATTTTGAGATCCCCCGGATTCGCTCGGGATGACAGAGGGGGAAATTATTTCATCCTGTAGGGTTGGTCGTCGTAGAGGAGATATCTCTTGGCCTTGCGGATCCACTTCTGCTCTTCCAGTTTTACGTGCTCCTGGATAACGTCAAACGGGATATTTTCCTTCAGGTACTGCTCCAGCACGGGATCGGCCAGTTTGGTCCAGAACCCGGCCTCGAACTCGAAGGCTGAATAGTGCTCCCGGAACCAGCGCATAAGGTGCAGGGTGTGAAGAAGGCTATGATAAGGTTCCCCCGGCACCAGCATAATCTGGAAGCCCTGGCAGCGCTCCCCTGCGTACCTGCCCGCCGCCGGAGTGAAGGAGCAGGGCCTGAGAAGAGCCCCGTGCGCCTGCGGGAGTTCCTCAGGGTGAAGCGGTTTCACAAACGGCGCGCCGATGTATTCGTACGGACGGGCCGTGCCGATTCCCGGGGTAATTGTGGTGTTGTTCCACAGCCCGCCTCCGCTGTAAAGATATGAACTGAACAGCCCGGGGATGTCGGAGGCCGGTGCAATGGTCCAGGGCATAAGCTGCCTGTTTGCGTCAGTTGCCATGGCCGATATCACGTGGATGGGAAACTTGGCCCCAATCTCGGAGGCATAGAGGTTCACAACCTCACCAAGCGTCAATCCGTGCCTGTGCGCCAGTTTTGGGACATACATCTCTCCCGCCACGGCAGGGATGGTGCCTTCCACCACCCTGCCGGAGGGGTTGATATGGTCTACGATATAGAGGGAGGGCGCTTCATCCCCAAGGAGCCGCAGCATTTCCATAAGTTGCATCACGTCCTTGGTGTAGTTGAAGTACCGCACCCCAACGTCCTGGATTTCCACCACTACGGCGTCCAGCCGCGCAAGTACATCGGCCTCAAACACTATGTGATTGGTACCGGGCGTGAGTTCTGCGTCCCTGGGGGTGAAAACCGCTTCAAGGTTTCCCCTCTCCCGGAACAGTTCCCACATCCATCGGCCCTTTGCAGTATCCCAACAGTTCTGGGTGCATAAACACCCCACCTTGCCGTACAGCAGAGCCTTGTCCAGCTGGTCCTCCAGCGGCGTTGTCCTGAATGAAAACATATATTACTTTCTGGCAAAGGGGTATACTGTCTCTGAAACCTGTTGCCACCCTCGGCATCATAAGAGGGAGGGGCCCAAACTCCGTTTGGGAGGGGTCGCGAAGCGACGGTTTCAGAGACAGTATACCCCTTGCAATTATCCGATGATTTTCTGAGCAACGGCAATCACCTCATTGCCAAGGGCTTCGGCGGCCTCCATGGTGGAAGCCTCGGAGTAGATGCGGATGATGGGCTCAGTGTTGGACTTGCGAAGATGCACCCAGGTCTTGTTCTTCTCGAAGTTGATCTTCACGCCGTCAATGTCGTTGATATTTTCATTGGCGTAGATCTTCTTGAGTTCATTAAGGATCTTGTCAATGAGGGCGTTGTCAGATAACTGGATCTTATTCTTTGCAATGAAATACTGAGGATAGGTCTTCTTGAGCTCGCTCACCTTCATCTTCTTATGGGCAAGGTTACTCAGGAACAGGGCCACGCCAACCATAGCGTCACGGCCGGCGTGGATTGCGGGATAGATGACGCCTCCGTTGCCTTCGCCGCCGATCAGGGCGCCCACCTTGTGCATAAGGGTGGTGACATTCACTTCACCTACGGCCGATGCATAGTACTTGCCGCCGTGCTTTTCAGTGACGTCGCGAAGCGCGCGGGTGCTTGAGAGGTTGGAAACCGTTGCGATGGGTTTACCCTCCTTTTCTGCGAGTTCACAGAGGTAATCGGCCACAGAGACAAGGGTGTATTCCTCCACAAAGGCCTCTCCGTTTTCCATAATGAATGCCAGACGGTCTACGTCAGGATCCACGGAAACGCCAAGATCGGCCTTTTCCTTGACTACGGTCTCACTCAGTTCCACAAGGTTTGCGGGAAGCGGCTCAGGATTGTGCGCAAAGTCTCCGGTAGGGTTGCAGTTAAGGCCGATACATTTGACACCCAGGCGCTTGAGGAGTCTGGGCATGATGATGCCGCCAACGGAGTTTACGGCGTCCACAACCACGGTGAACTTAGCGGCCTTGATGGCCTCCACATCAACTGCGGGAAGGGCAAGGACTGCGTCAAGGTGCTTGTCCGTGAAGTCCTCTTCCTCTATCTGGCCTAACTGATCCACCTCTGCAAAGTTGAAGTCCTCCTTCTCCGCAAGGTCAAGGACGGCCTGGCCCTCGATGGCGGTAAGGAATTCTCCCTTGTCATTGAGGAGTTTAAGGGCATTCCACTGCTTGGGGTTGTGGCTGGCGGTGAGGATGATGCCGCCGTCGGCTTTAGCAAACAGCACTGCCATTTCCGTGGTGGGCGTGGATGCAAAGCCGCACTTTACCACGTCTATTCCGCAGCCGATGAGAGTTCCCACCACAAGCTGCTCCACCATATCTCCGGACATACGGGCGTCCTTACCCACTACAATCTTGTAACGCTCCCCGTTGGGCTGGGGCTTGCGCTGAGGAAGAGTTGCGGCATAAGCAGCAGTGAATTTTACAACATCAATGGGGGTGAGAGAACCGCCGGGTTCTCCGCCGATTGTTCCGCGAATACCGGAAATGGATTTGATCAGTGTCATATTTTTTGGTTTTTAGGCTCAATTTATCATACAAATATATTAATTTTGCGCGCTTTAAACAATAGCTTCACTTATGAAAGGGTTTTGGACTGTTTTGATGCTGGTGTTTTCAAACGTTTTCATGATGAATTAACAAGTAAATTTACACAAATTATGGAAGAAACTATATTAAGTCCTAAATTTATTCCTAAAAATATAATTATTGAATTAAAAACATATTTTTTAGATTCTTTTG
>CACXNH010000188.1 GCA_902768955.1 uncultured Bacteroidia bacterium
CAATGATGGGAGGTTTCACCATGGACGCCCGGTCGGGGCCGGGCGTGACGGAAAGACTGGCCGACGGTGTGACGGAAGGACGGGCCGATGGCGTAGCAGGACGGGAGGGTGTTGAGGCAGGACGGGAGGGTGTTGAGGCAGGACGAGTGCCGTAAACGGTAACAGGGCGGCGCTCTCCTCCGAAGGACCCCCTTGGCTCCCGAAATGAACCGCGGCGCCAGGACAGGCCCACTGAGCCAAAATCATCGTCATCATCCTGACGGCGTCCCGCCTCCATGTCTTCACGGGTAAGCGGATGGTCAAGGTATTGCGGCGCTATCTCACGCAGGAACCTGCTGGGGGAATTGCTCTCGTGTTTGCCGTTACGCATGCGTGTCTGTGCAAAGGACACGGTCACAACCCGTTTGGCGCGTGTAATGGCCACATAGAAAAGTCTTCTTTCCTCCTCAAGGTCCTGTGGCGTAAGGAGCCAGCCGCCGGAGGGGAACAGATTCTCCTCCATACCCGTCACATAGACGTACGGGAATTCCAGCCCTTTTGCCGTATGGACTGTCATCAGGGCCACTTTATTGGCCGATTCTTCATCCGACACATCCACATTCGAAAGCAGGGACACATTCTCCAGGTAACTTGCAAGATCTACGTGCGGAGCCTCTTCCACAGCCTCTTCCTGGGCATCTTCCATGAACAGTTTCACACTGTTAAGAAGTTCTTCGATGTTGGCAAAGCGTGACTGTCCCTCCACGGAAGTATCGGCTTTGTAAAACAGGTACAGGCCGCTTTCCTGCGCCAGAGACATAGCGGCATCATATGCATCCTGAAGCCTTTCACGGGCCCTTAGGATAATTGCGCAGAAAGCCCCAAACTTAGGATTAGACGTGGCGGATGCCGCCTGGAATAGAGACACACCCGAAGCGCGGGCCTCATCTATGAGGGCGTTAAGGGAAGTATTGCCGATTCCCCTTGCGGGCTTGTTGACTATGCGTTTGAAGGATTCGTCGTCATTGGTATTAACCGCCAGCTTGAAATACGCCATCATATCCTTTACCTCCGCCCTTTCAAAGAAAGAGTTGCCGGAATAGATCATATATGGGATATTGCGGCGGCGAAGCTGCTCCTCAAGGGCCCTGGACTGGGAATTAGTGCGGTAAAGGATGGCAAAATCCTGGTACTGGGCCCCATCCATTCGGATGCGCTGAAGGATTGAGGAAGCTGTTTGCGCGGCCTCCTCCTGCTCCGTGAATGTGCGGACAAGGTGGATGGGCTCCCCTTTCTCCCCCATTGAGACGCACTCCTTCGGGATCCTGCCTTCATTGCGGGCGATGACCGTATTGGCGGCATTCACTATATTCTGGGTGGAACGGTAGTTTCTCTCCAGGCGGAAGAGTTTTGCCCCGGGGAAATCCCTCTGGAAATTCAGGATGTTCTGGATCTGGGCGCCGCGGAAGCCGTAGATGGACTGGGAATCGTCTCCCACCACGCAGATGTTCCTGTGGCGGGCTGCCAGCTTGAGGAGAATGAGGTACTGGGCCATGTTTGTGTCCTGGTACTCGTCCACAAGGATATGGTCAAAGCGGGCCGATATATCGGCAAGAGCCTCCGGAGACTTCTTCAGGAGGATATTCATATAGAGGAGGATATCGTCGAAGTCCATTACGCCGGACTGCTTGCAAAGGGCGCAGTAAGCTGCATAGATGCGGTATATCTCCGGTTTTTTCTGATGGTTGTCAGATTCCCTGTAACCTCCTGCACCGTTGGAGTAAGGGGTAGGAGTGATAAGGTCATTCTTGGCCTTGGAGATGCGTGAGAGCACTTCCTTGGGCTTGTAGAGTTTGTCGTCCAGGTTGAGGTTCTTGATGCAGGTTTTCACTGCGCTCACGGAATCTGCCTGGTCATATATTGTGAAGGCGGGCGGGAATTCTATCACTCCGGCATAATCCCTGAGAAACCTTATGAACACGGAGTGGAAGGTGCCCATCCATATGCGGCGGGCCTTCCTTTCACCTACCATAAGGCCAATCCTGTCTTTCATTTCACCGGCGGCCTTCTTGGTAAAAGTAAGGGCCAGGATGCGCTCCGGGGGCACCCCTTTCTCAATAAGATATGCAATCCGGGAAGTTAAAACCCTGGTTTTTCCAGATCCCGCTCCCGCCACGATGAGCATCGGCCCCTCCAGACATTCAACCGCAGCCAACTGCTCCGCATTCAAATCCTTCAAAATATCGCTCATACAGCCCAATTTTATGACGCGAAATTAGCAATTTTTTTGTAACTTCGCGCAGTATTTTTGTCAGATGCACAAAACCTTATCAATAATGTCAAACAATCTCGCTTTGAAAAAGGGCCTGAACGTACCCCTGGATGGTGCGGCAGCCCCGGAAGTCATCAAGCGGATAACCCCTGACGTAGTTGCCGTAAAACCTACCGATTTCTATGGATTCCTTCCCAGGCTGCTGGTGAAGGAAGGTGACGCGGTGCTTGCAGGCTCACCCCTGATGGCTCACAAACAAAACCCTGAGATCCTGCTCACTTCGCCCGTAAGCGGCACCGTGCAGCAGATCGTCAGGGGTGAAAAGAGAAAATTGCTTGCGGTTCTGGTTAAGGCCTCTGAGAAGCAGGAAGCCGTGGACTTCGGTGCCAAGGCTCCCGCCACGGACGCAGACGTCCGCGCCCTTCTCCTCAAGACCGGCCTCTGGGGATCCCTCATCCAGCGCCCTTACGGCGTAATGGCAGACCCTTCCGCAACACCCAAGGCAATCTTCGTTTCAGCATTCAGCACCGCTCCCCTTGCCCCCGACGAGGACTTTGTACTGGGAGATGCCCTTCCTGATATCCAGGCAGGTGCAGACGCCCTCTCCAAGGTGGCTCCCGTGCATGTTTCTATCCGCAGGGAGAACTCCTCCTCCACGCCTTTCCACAAGCTGGAGAACGTCACTCTCCATGAGGTAAGCGGCCCCCATCCTGCAGGTAACGTAGGTGTCCAGATCAGCCACATCTCACCCA
>CACXNH010000189.1 GCA_902768955.1 uncultured Bacteroidia bacterium
CTACCTCGGCCGTTCCGTGCACGGCGGCCTCCGTGGGCTTCTCTCCCCTCTCCAGGTGCGATGTCACGTTCTCCAGCACCACGATGGCATCGTCCACCACCATGCCGATGGCAATGGACAGGGCGCTCATGGAGATGATATTAAGGGTGTTCCCCGTAAAGTACAGGTACATCAGGGAAGCAAGGAGGGCGATCGGGATGGACAGCACCACGATGAGGGTACCCTTCAGGCGGCCCAGGAACAGGAACACCACCAGCATCACCACCAGGAAGGTAATGAGGATGGTCTCCTTCAGGGAGCCGATGGTCTGGAGGATGTTGCGGGAATTATCCACCACCGTGGTAATATGGATGTCGGCCGGCAGGTTGCGCTCCAGCTGGGCCAGGGTGGCCTTGACCTTGCGGATAACCTCAACGGTGTTGTAGCCGGACTGCTTCTGGATGATGATCTGGGCGCCGCGGACACCGTTGGTGAAAGACTCCTGGGACTTCTCCTCTACGTCGTCAACAACACGGGCTACGTCCCTGAGGTACACGGCCGATCCCCCGAAGTTTCCAAGCACAATGTCCAGCAGTTCCGAAGGGTCCTGGAACTCCTTCTTGATGCGGAGAGTATAGGTATCTGAACCTATGTCTATGCTTCCGGAGGGGATGTTGCGGTTTTCCGCCGCAATGATCTGGGAAATAGCGGGAATTGAGAGTCTGTAGGCCTCCAGTTTTGAAGGGTCGCAGTACACCTGGATCTCACGCTTGGGGGCACCGGCAACGGACACAGTACCCACACCGGAGACACGGGCCAGCGGCGTGGCTATACGCTCGTCCAGGATCTTGTCCAGCGCACTCACGCTCTGGTTGGCCGTTGCGGCCATGATCATGATGGGGAGGTCGTCTACGCTGAACTTGAACAGGAAAGGCTGGGAAGCGCCGTCCGGGATGGTCTGGGATATCATGTCCAGCTTGTCACGGACGTCGTTGGTGGCCTCGTCTATATCAGTGCCGTATTCAAACTCAAGGGTGAGGATGGAGATGTTCTCGCGGGAGTTGGAGGTAAGGTTCTTGAGGTTTGAAACGCCGTTGAGGGAGTTCTCAAGAATCTTTGTGAGGTTGTTCTCAACATCTTCGGCCGATGCTCCGGGGTAGGAGCTCATGACCATGATGGTGTTGGATTCTATGTCCGGAAAATTGTCTACGGGCAGCCGCGTGAGGGCGAATACGCCAAGGATGGCGAACGCCAGGAACAGCAGCCCGGTAGTTACCGGATTGTCAACTGAGGTTCTGTAAATACTCATAGCACGTTCACCTTCACACCGTCCTTAAGGGCCGCCTGACCCTTGACAACAACCTTGTCCCCATCCTGGAGACCGGCCACAATCTCATATTCCGCACCCATGTGACGGCCCACCGTTACAGGGATATAACTCACGGTGGAGTCTTCCTTCAGGACATAGACAAAACGCGTTCCGGTGCCTTCCTGCTTCACCAGGCACTTGTCCGGGACAATGACGCTGCTGCGGTTCCCGAAATTCACGGTTACGCGGGCGTACATGCCGGGGCGGAGCACTTTGTCGGAGTTGGGGACAACCACCTCCGCCTTGAAGGTATGGGTGGCGGCGTCTATCGTAGGATAGAGGCGTTCCACCTTGCCCTGGAAGGTCCTGTCGGGGATTGCGTCTACGGTGAGGGACACCTTGTCTCCTTTCTTCACCTTGGTGTATTCGCTCTCAGATATGCCCACAAGGAGTTTCACGGGAACAACCTGCTGGACTGTGAAGATGGGGGCGCTCATCCCGAACATGTCTCCTTTATCAAAGTTTCTGGCCGACACATAACCCGTGATGGGACTCCTCAGGATGGTGTTTTCCTTTACATTATTGTAATTGGACTTACGTACCTTATAGCCAAGTTCCGCGGCCTCGAAGTCGCTCTTTGACACGCCGCCTTCCTCATAGAGACTCTTGAGGCGCTCATACTCAACTTCATCGTTTTTTATCTGGAGCTCAAGCTGCTCAAGCTGGATGCGGTCCATTTCGGCCAGTACCTGTCCCTTCTGGACATAGTCCCCCACTTCTACGTTTATCTTGCGGATGCGGCCGCCGCTCTGGGGCATGATGTTGTTCACGGCATAGGCCTCCACCGTAGAGGCGTATACGCTCTCCTGGGGCACCAGGCGGGCCTGCGCTACGGCTATCTCCACATTGGGGACAATCACTTCCTGGGCAGCGAGAGCTGCGGGGGTATCGGCCTTCTTTGAGCCGAAGTTGCCGCAAGATACCGCGGCTGCAAGAATTGCAAACAGTGCAAATCTGGTTTTCATATATTATTCCTGTGTAAAATCGTAACCTAAAGTCTGTTCAAGGCCGGCCTTTGCAACCACAAAGTTATATACGGCCTGGGCGGCCTGGAGGCGGGTCTGGGTGAGGGTGAGTTCTGTGTTGTTAAGGTCCGTGAGGGTACTCTTTCCAACCTGGAAGCTCTTTGAGGCTATGCTGTAGGCTTTCTCCGCGCTGGAGAGGGCCTCCTTGGCTGCGTCGTAGGTTTTCATGGCAGTGTCCATGGTGGAGAGACTCTGGCGGATGCCGATGCGGATCTGGCGCTCAGTGTTTTCCCTCTGGAGTTCAAGTTCATCGGCCTGGACACGCGTCTGCTTTATGGTATGGTAGCGCTGCCCGCCGGAGAAGATGGGGATGTTCAGGGAGAACACCGCAGTACTGGAAGGCAGCCATTTCCACTGGGCAAGGTTGAATTTGTCGCTCTGGGTGTAATAGTTGTATGACAACTGGGCCGACAAAGTGGGGATGTAGGCATACTGCTGCATCCTTATCTGCTTGGAAAGCATTTCGGCCTGGTAAGCCAGCTGACGGAGCTGGGTGTTGCGGTCAAGGGAGGCTTCCGCACCCTCGTTGATGTCATAGAACATGTGCTGCGCATAGTCCTCAAGGGCGCCTACTGTATCTACGGGGCGGTCAAGGTCAATGCCCATCACCGCT
>CACXNH010000190.1 GCA_902768955.1 uncultured Bacteroidia bacterium
ATTTTGAAGGAACGGACGTATCCCTTGCAAAGGGCAGTCAGTATTCCTACAATCACGCGCTTCAGCTCATAACAAAAAACGGCGGGCAAGTACGTGAGAATGAAGTTTTAATTCCCGTCTCCAAACCTGACGTACTTCCTCTTGAGCAGAACTTTGTGGACACATATCCTCTAATGAGGGACCAGAAAGACGCATGGCTCAGGGACACTTATGAGTTTGACTTCTCCGGCAACGGCTTTGTAATCTGGGGCAACCTTGTATGCCTGAGGGGCATTACGGAAGATTATGCCCAGAGAGTAGCCAAAAAGCACGTTGGCTCAGAGGTATTTGCAATGGCCGAAGAAGACGACCCCTACGTGGCAGAGATTGAGGTTTGGATAGACGGTGCTCTTGACCAGGTTTCCATCCTTCCCATGAGAGGCACGTCCCGTAAACTTGAACCAGCATGGAAATATTGCATGCCTGAAGGCCGCCACACCGTAAAACTTGTATGGCGTAACCCCAAACCGGACACCTACCTCCTGAGGATAAACGCAATTGAGTACTACGGCAGCAAACCCAATACTGACACATATTACCATAATTAGGAGATTCTTCGCTATCGCTCAGAATGACAGTTATGAAAAAGTTATTGATAATACCTCTTATAGTTCTGACTGCCTGTACCCAGGCCCCGAAGGTCCCCTATGGCCAAACTGTGAGCCTGGACAAATCCACCCTCATGGACAAGATCAAGGGCGGCTGGTACGGCCAGACAATTGGCTGCACCTACGGCGGTCCCACTGAGTTCAAATACAAGGGTGGCCTCATAATGGAGGAAATCCCCATTCCCTGGTACGACGACTACATCTACGACACTTACATAGAGGATCCAGGCCTGTACGATGACGTCTATATGGACCTCACCTTTATGGAGACTATGCTGCAACATGGTCTGGACGCGCCTGCAGATGAGTACGCCAAGGCCTTTGCCTATGCCGATTACAAGTTGTGGCACGCCAATCAGGCCGCCCGCTACAACATCCTTAACGGACGCGGCGCCCCTGAAAGCGGGCATTGGAAGTTCAACCCCCACGCAGACGACATTGACTTCCAGATAGAGGCCGATTTTATAGGCATGCTCTATCCCGGCCAGGTGAATAAGGCAAGTGAACTCAGTGACCGCATCGGCCATATCATGAATTATGGAGACGGCTGGTACGGGGGCGTTTACATTGGTGCCATGTACTGCCTGGCTTATGTCTGCAACGATATTCCCACCATTGTGACGGAGGCCCTGAAGACCATCCCGGAAGGGACAAAGTTCCATAGCACAATCTCAGACTGCATCAAGTTCTGGAAGAAATACCCCAATGACTGGAAGCAGTGCTGGTTTGAGGTCACAAACCGCCATGCCAACGATGTTGGCTGCCCCGAGGGCGTCTGGAACGGCTTCAACATTGACGCCACCATCAATTCCGCGTTCGTTGTAATCGGCCTTCTTTACGGAAAGGGAGATTTTCTGAAGACAATGGATATCAGTACCCGCTGCGGAAATGACTCTGACTGCAATCCCGCCAGTGCAGCCGGCATCCTTGGCGTCATGTACGGCTACGACGCCATCCCGGATTACTGGAAAAAGGGTGCGGAAAAGATCAAGGACATCCCCTTCCCCTATACTTCACTTAGCCTGGAACAGGTCTGTGAGGAGAACTACAATCTCATACTGAAATGCAACGAAACCGGGGATAACTGCATCTTATTCAATGTAGAAAAACCACAGCCCGTCCGCTATGAGCAGAGCTTCGAAGGTATAAAGCCCGTAGAGAAGAGGGTGCTCAAGAGAGCATTCACCACTCAGGCAAGTTTTTCCTTCAAGGGCAACAGCATTGTAGTGGAAGGAAGCGTCCGGAAAACGGGTCATGCAGATGACAGTTATGTGGCTTCCGTAACGGCCCTGCTGGACGGCAGAGAGATTGAACACTTTACTATGCCCGTTGATTATATCACGCGGAAGTATGAGATATTCAGCGCCTACTGTTTTGACAGCGGGGAGCACATCCTTACCCTCCGTCTGAACAATCCTCACCCAGATTTTGAACTTTATGCATCTGAAATGGTTGTATATGATTCACTGTAATCTCATAAGCCTGATATGTCTGTTTGCGATGCTCTCTTCCAGTGGCTGTACACACTCTCCGGAGCAGGATTCTCAGACCCCCGACAATACCACTGAGCAAGAGCCGGACAATAATCCGGATGACAAGCCCGAAGACAAGCCTGACACTAATCCTGACCGCTATCAGAAAGACCTTGTTCTGTCCAGCACAATCCTGGATACGGACATCCGCTACTCTGTCCTTCTGCCAAAGGACTATTTTGAGAGTGGCGACAGGCGTTATCCTGTTGTCTATATGCTGCACGGATACGGGGACAACCAGAATTCCTGGAACGGAGACTGGCTCCATGCCAGAGACCGTATATCGGCCCTGGAGAGCGCCGGTCTTGAGGACATGATTTACGTATACCCTATGGGATACCAGTGCTATTATGTGAACAGGCATGACGGTTCCTTCAGTTATATGGATATGTTTGCCCGGGAACTCGTCCCTCATATAGACGCCACCCTCCGCACCATCCCTGACAGGCAGCACCGCTCCATCACGGGCTATTCCATGGGCGGATTCGGAGCATACGTCCTTGCCGCCAAGCATCCTGAGCTTTTCCTGTGCAGCGCGCCGCTTTCAATGTCTTTCCGCACAGACCGGCAGTATATGACAGAAAGCGCAAGCGGCTGGAACAACCAGTGGGGACTGAACTTCGGCGGAAAGGGGGAAAAGGGAGAAGCCCGGCTCACAGACTATTACAAGGATCATTGCCCTTACTATGTTTTCAATGAGGAGAACCGCCAGACGCTTGAGACCGTAAAGTGGTACTTTACATGTGGAGACGACGAAGAGCAGCTTCT
>CACXNH010000191.1 GCA_902768955.1 uncultured Bacteroidia bacterium
GAAAGCTTCACCCAGGTAAAATCCCAGAACATCATGCGCCGCAGCATCTTTGAAACGGTGATGAAAAGCCGCTGGGACGGCCGTGAGCGTTTCCTTTCAGGTGACGCCGTAAACCGCCTGGAAGAGGACACCAGGGTTGTTTCAGAGCTTGTAGTGGCACGCATTCCGTCCATAATCATCACCCTTGTACAGCTTTTGGCAGCGTCCGGTTACCTAATGTATCTGGCGCCAAATCTCCTTTGGGTAATCCTTATCCTCTCCTTGGCAATGGTGTTTGGCTCAAAGCTTTTCTTCAAGAAGCTGCGCGCGCTCATGGCCGCTGTCCGTAAGCGAGAAAGTGAGATCCAGCAGCTCATGCAGGAGAGCCTCCAGAACAGGGTGCTTATGCTCACCCTCACAAGCGTGGAAAGGGTTGTGGACAAGATGGGATGGCTGCAGGCAGATGTAGAGGACCAAACCCGCAAACGCCTCAATTATAACGCCGTGGCCCGCGGTCTTATGTTCTTCGGGTTCCAGGCGGGCCATGCCGCAACGCTCCTTTGGGGTGTTGTGGGCATTATGAAAGGGAACATTTCCTTTGGTATGATGACGGCCTTCATGCAGCTGGTGGGCCAGGTGCAGCGCCCCGTGGCGGAACTTGGCCGCCAGATTCCCGCCATCATCCAGGCCATCACGTCCATAGACAGGGTAAAGGAACTTCTTGATCTGGAGCAGGAACCGGCGTCAGAGCCAATTCTTTTGGCCGATGCCCCCTCAATAGAGGTTGCCGGAGTCTCATATACTTACCCTGGCACACCAGCCCCCGTGCTTTCCAATCTATCCTGCAGTTTCCCTGCCGGAAAGTTGTCCGTGATAGCCGGCCCCACAGGTATCGGCAAGAGTACACTCATAAGGCTTATCCTTGGACTTCTAAGGCCCTCTTCCGGGACCGTCCTGGTTGGCGGTCATCCTGCTTCGGCAGCGTTAAGGGGCAATTTCCAGTACATTCCACAGGGCAATTCCCTGCTTAGCGGCACCATTCGCTCAAACCTTCACCTGGCTGCCCCGGATGCACCGGATGAAGATATGAAAACCGCCCTGGAAGATGCCCAGGCCCCGTTTGTCTTTGACCTCCCGGAAGGCCTTGACACCCCTTGCGGGGAAGACGGCAGCGGCCTGTCGGAAGGCCAGTGCCAGAGGATTGCAATTGCACGTGCACTTCTAAGGCCGGGCGGCATACTCCTTCTTGATGAGAGTACATCGGCCTTGGATTCCGCCACGGAAGCCCGCCTTATGGAATGCCTTGAAACAAAGTACAAGGGCCGCAAGACCGTGATTTTCGTCTCCCACCGTGAACGCGTCATAAGCCACGCAGACACAGTGGTTACAATCAGCTGAACACATTCTTCTCCATGAAACAAAAGAAAATACTGGCTGCAGCAGGCTGCATGATGGCAGTTGCAGTCATTGGTGGATGCATCTATCTCAACACTCTCATGCCCATCATCACTGGCTATGCTGCAAAAAACCTTGCATCGGCTGTGTTTGTCTCCGGCCGCGCACAGGAGGATGTTGAGCCCCTGGACCTTAATTTTTCCTTCATCAAGTTCAATAAGAACAAGGTGGATTTTGAGAAAAAGACTGTCACCAGCCGCTTCCTGTGGTACAAATCTACAGCAGCCTACAGGGAAGGATACGGCGTTACCCTTCTGCGTGGCAAGGGCAGGAAGGAATTCCTGAAAGGCACCTATCCCCTGCCGGCAGATTCATACCCGGATTATCTTGAGGACGGCGATGGAGAGCTCAGGGAGCGCCTTCTGGCAGTGTCAGATGCCCTTTTTGACTATCACATGTATAACGGCCATCCCTTTGCCTTTGTAGTCCTCCATGAGGGCAAGGTGATTGCGGAGCGTTATGACAAGGGCATTGATGCCAGCACCCAGCTACTCAGTTGGAGCATGGGAAAGAGCTTCACGAACGCCCTCGTGGGTATAATGGCCGGAGACGGGCTTGTGGACATAAACGCCCCACTGGATATTCCTGAGTGGCAGAATGACGGCCGCCGCGCCATCACCCTCAATGACCTCCTCCAGATGCAGAGCGGCCTTGAGTGGAACGAGAACTACGGCAACCGCTCGGACGTGAACCTTATGCTCCATAGTGAGGCCGATATGGGCTTCTACGCCCTCTCAAAACCCCTACAGTATGAGCCCGGCACCCACTGGTACTATTCCAGCGGAAGCACCAACATTGTAATGCGTTATCTCCGCGGGAAGTTTGACTCCGACAAAGCCTTCCTGAATTATATGCGTGAGCGCCTGTTTGCTCCTCTTGCAATTGCCAATCCCCACTTTGAGCCAGATATGAGCGGCACTCCCGTAGGTTCTTCCTATCTCTATGTTACTGCGCGTGACTACGCCCGCTTTGGGCAGATGTTTCTGGACCACGGCTGCGTAGGCGAACGGCGCATCCTCCCGGAAGGCTGGGTGGAGTACACAGCCACCCCGGCATCGGCAAGCGAAGGCAGGTATGGCGCATTCTTCTGGCTCAACCGCTGCAAGGTGTGCCCTGACGTCCCGGAGGATATGTTCTCCTGCAACGGCCACGATGGCCAGCAGATCTACATTATCCCCT
Organism: uncultured Bacteroidia bacterium; assembly: GCA_902768955.1. GTDB lineage: Bacteria > Bacteroidota > Bacteroidia > Bacteroidales > UBA932 > Cryptobacteroides. The sequence continues at coordinate 2,614 of CACXNH010000191.1, forward strand.
CCAAGGACCTTGTGGTGGTTATCCTTGGCTACTCGCCCAAGCCGGACAGGGTGATGGATTTCAATAAACTCCTGAGTGATGTAATCTCCTGCCTCCCCTACGAGGATGAAGACTTATAGGCTCCTAAAAAAATATTTGCAAATTTTTTAATTAATTATTTGCAGATTCAAAAAAAGGTGTTACCTTTGCAATCCCGAAAGGGAAGTTCACTGAAAACTTGGTGCGGTAGTTCAGTCGGTTTAGAATACCGGCCTGTCACGCCGGGGGTCGCGAGTTCGATACAGCTATCTGTAGGGGCTTTTTTGTTTCAAAAGTTGGCTACATCTTGGCTACATTTTTACGGTTGGCTTCCAGGCCCCTTTACAAAGCCTGGGAGCTAGCCAGAGGCCAGTTCCCAGGACAGTGCGTTATTAAAAGCCCAAAGCTATGGACTTCGGGTACAAAGATAATGGAGTTTCCCGGTAATTGATATTACCACATATTATCTTCATCTTGCCGCCAGAACCAAGACGACAACTATGAAGATTCTCCTTGACAATGGCCATGGCCAAAACACCCCCGGAAAGCGGAGCCCGGACGGCTTTTTCCGCGAATACGCATACACCCGATTCCTAGCCAGTCAGATCCTGGCGCAACTCATCGCCCTGGGACTGGACGCCCAACTGCTGGTGCCGGAGATGGAGGACATTTCTCTCCCCGAGCGCTGCCGTCGGGTCAACGCAATTTGTCAGGAATTCGGGAAGGACCAAGTAATCCTGCTCTCTCTCCATGTCAATGCTGCAGGAAATGGTCGTGAATGGATGAACGCTCGCGGATGGAGCTGTTACACCACCCGGGGCGAGACTGCCGCTGACGGCCTGGCAACCGCCCTGTACGAGGCGGCTAAAGACTGGCTACCAGGGATGCGTCTCCGCTCTGATTATACGGATGGAGATCCGGACATAGA
>CACXNH010000192.1 GCA_902768955.1 uncultured Bacteroidia bacterium
AGGGAATTGAGTTCTCCGGTTTTGGTGCCGTCACTGAAGACCCAGAAGAATTTGAAATACAGGAAGCCTGCGAGGGCTGCTGCAACAAGGAGTCCTACAAGACATCCTACAGTTTTGCCAGTGTTAGCCATTTTGTCATTTTTGTTTTCACAAAGATAGCAATTTTTTAGTATCTTCGTAAACGCTAAAACTATCATCTATGTTCGATCTTGCAATTCTTGGGGGCGGTCCTGCCGGATATGTGGCTGCGGAGAAGGCAGCCCGCGGAGGTTTTTCAGTTGTGCTTTTTGAAAAGAGGGAACTTGGAGGCGTGTGCCTCAATGAGGGCTGCATCCCCACCAAAACCCTCCTGTACAGTGCCAAACTGCTGGATTACGCCCGTCACGGAGATAAATACGGCATTTCCGTGGAGGGGGCAAGCCTTGATTTCCCTGCAGTTATGAAGCGCAAGGAAAAGGTGGTGAAAAAACTGGTAGGCGGGGTCCGCGTGCGTATGAGGGAAGCCGCCGTGGAAGTTGTAAAGTCGGGGGCCGTCATAGAGGGCGCCATACCAGGAGGTTTTGCCATCAAGGCCGATGATAATACCTATCAGGCCGCCCGCATCCTTGTCTGCACCGGCTCTGAGGCCGCAGTGCCGCCCATCCCGGGGCTTGCAGACTCTCCCGTCATTGTCACTAACCGTGAACTCCTCCAGCTCACTGAAATGCCTGAGAAACTGGTTGTTATAGGTGGTGGTGTTATAGGGATGGAGTTTGCCTCCTTCTTCAATTCCGTAGGCTCTCAGGTAACCGTTATTGAGATGCTTCCAAAGATTCTGGGCCCTATGGACAGTGAGATTTCCGCAATGCTCCAGGCCCAGTACGCCAAGAAAGGCGTGGAGTTCCATCTTGGCTGCAAGGTGGTTGCCGTGGAAGGCGATGAGGTGGTATATGAGACCCCGGAAGGGGAAACCTGCCGGGCTCAGGGAGATAAGATCCTCCTTTCCGTTGGCCGTCGGGCAAATATCCGTGGAATCGGCCTTGAAAACATAGGTGTGAAGGTTGAGAGGGGCATTGTGGTCAATTCCCGTATGGAAACATCAGTCCCGGGCGTTTATGCCGCGGGTGATGTCACGGCCTTCTCCATGCTGGCCCATACTGCTTCCCGCGAGGCGGAGGTTGCCGTTTCAAATATGCTTGGAGTGCCCTCAGAAATGAGTTATAAGGCCATTCCGGGTATTGTCTACACAAATCCGGAGGTTGCAGGCGTTGGGCTCACGGAACAGGAGGCCGGCCCTGATGTAAAGGTCCTGAAACTCCCTATGGCTTATTCCGGAAGGTTTGTAGCGGAGAACGAGAGGGGAGAGGGGCTCTGCAAGGTCCTTGTAGGAGCCTCTGGCGCCGTTGTGGGCGTCCATATGCTTGGAAATCCCTGCTCTGAGATTATCCTCTCCGCAGCAATTGCCGTTGAAAAGGGAATGACCGTTCCGGAACTCCTGGAGGTTGTCTTCCCGCATCCAACCGTTGGGGAAATCCTCAAGGAAACCCTTACCGGGCTGGAATGAAACTTACCGCTGCCCCTCCAGACGTTGCAAGGCGGAAGGTGAGTGAATCATTCGATGTAACTGTCTTTTTAGTGATAGTGTAAGCATACGGGTTGGATTCCCAGGATGCGTCGGGGGCATCGGCATAAATAACGGCCTCGTAGGTGATTCCTTTCTGCAGGAAGTCAAGCGGCTGCACCACATCACGTGAGCATTCGTTGGTTGTTGCTCCGTAGAAATACCGGTCTCCGCAGCGGCGTACCACGGCAATCCATTCTCCAACTTCCCCCTGAAGAGCCTCTGAAGCATCGCAGTCTGCATCAAAGTCCCGGAAGAACTGGAATGCCGGGTGTCCATCATAGTTTTCCAGAAGATCGCAGGCCATCTGAAGAGGGGAGTATATAACAACCCAGTTTGCTATCTGTTTGCAAAGGGTGGTGTTTACTCGGCATTCGGTTCCCGGCCTGCCCCAATAGCGCACCTGAGGCTTCCCGTCAATACTGTTATATAGCACGTCAAAGACACCGGGAGTGTAATCCATTGGACCACCCAGAAGGCGTGTGTAAGGGAGAATCTCGTGATGTGAAGGTGGATTTCCTGCGCTCCATCCGTTGTATTCCATTCCGCGGCCGCATTCGCGAGTCATGAAATTTGGCCAGGTGCGGCGGATTCCGGATGCTTTAATGGCCTCGTGGGCATCTATCGTAATTTTCCTCTCAGCAGCTTCTTCCACTACTTTCTGGAAGTGCTTGACCCCAATCTGGCCGTGCCTTGGAGTGCCTCCGTAAAGGCCACCTCCTGCATAGCCGGTTTTCAAAGCGTGAACACCGTTGGACTCCAACCAGTCAAAACTGCTCTCCAACTGGTCTTCAAAACGCTGGTAATTGCCACCGGTTTCATTGTGGGAGATGAATTCTACGCCTTTTTCGTGGGCGTATGCAAGCACCCTTTCAATGTCAAAATCCGGGGCGGCTTTGGTGAAATCGAAATTAGGAAGCGCTTCTGAACCCCTCCAGGCATCGTTCCACCCTTCAAAGAGGACTCCCTGGATGTTGTTAGCAGCAGCAAAGTCAATGTAGCGGAGTGCAGTCTCAGTAGTGGCACCGTGGTATTTGTCTCCGCCCCAGGATTGAATGCCAAGATGCATTCCCCACCATACGCCAATGTATTTCATCGGCCTTATCCAGGATACATCGGCAATCTTACAGGGCTCGTTGAGGTTCAGAATAAGGGCGGAATTAACAAGTCCTACTGCACTGCGCGTAATCTGGATTGTTCTCCATGGCGTTGTGAAACTGCCGCCAAGGATGGCGCAGGGGGCATCGGCCCTTCTTGAAAGCGGGGCCAGGGATGCCTCAAAGGAAGTTCC
>CACXNH010000193.1 GCA_902768955.1 uncultured Bacteroidia bacterium
ACAGCCTTAAGGCGGAAGGTATATCGGCCCGGAGACACATTACTATAATAAGCTTCATTACCCCTTCCTGCATCTACCCAGTAGCGGTCATATCCCTCAAGCATATAAGAGTATGCGATGTGTGACCTCCCGGAATAATCCAGGGCGGAAAAACTGATACCAAAGCCGTTCATCCTGGCGGGGAGGGTAATCTCAGGCTTGTACTCCAGAGCCTCAGTGATGGGCTGGCCGATTCCTGGCGACACTATGGAGCCGAACACTTTGAGATCCTCGAAGACCAGCGGAGTATGGGACTGCGCCACTTCTTCCCCGGAAGAAATGATACTGAGCCCGTGCGTTCCACCAAAAACCAGAGTACCATCCGGCAGGGAACAGGAAGATCCCGCATTGAACTGGCTGCCGCCAAGGCCGTCCGATTCAAAGAAAGAGGACACCTGTCCGCCGCCTTCCCTGCTATATCGGCAAAGGCCATATAGAGTACTTATCCAGATGTTTCCGTCAAGGTCTTCTCGCATGGCGGATACGTCCGAGCAGGAGAGCCCGCCTATCTTCTCCATCCTGTTTTCGCTTGAGACAAAACGCATCAAGCCGTTCTTGATGGTACCTATCCAAAGGTCTCCGCGGGAATCTTCCAGAAGGGCTGTAGGATAAAATCCGGCTCTGGTGAGGCAACTGTCAAGGGCCGATTTACGCAGATAGCCGGGGACTTTCCCGTCCGGCCTTCCAAGTACGGAGAGCGGATAGTTGAGTTTTCCAAGCAGCACGCCGCCGCCCGTAAGCGGCAATAAGCAATAAGTGGAATTATATTCCGCTCCGGCAGATGATGCCAGCGAGACGGCTCCGTCCCTGTAACGGTACACTTCCCCTGAAAGGGTGCCAATCCAGACATCCCCGTTCACATCTTCCGCAATGCTCACCGGGTCTATCATCTCTAATGACTGGAGCACCTTGAGCGCTTTCCCGTCAAAACGGCAGCGGAGCGCCCTCCATTTACTGGACAGAAGGAGCCATACATCGCCCCTGGAGTCAGAGAGAACAGAGTTGATCTGCATATACCCCTTAGGGTCGTCCACCAAGCCGGACGTGGGGATTTGGCGTATGTCAAGGTTCTCAAGATTGCAGTAATACAACTCCCCCATCGCGGTACCTGCCCAGAAACTATGGGCGTCCTGCGGGCATAGGCAGGTGACAGATTTTCCCTTCAGGATGTCTTCCAGGGCATCTTTTGCGTATGCTCCTGGAGAAAGGTGGCGGCTCACACTGAATCCACCGTCCACAATCCCTATCCAAAGGTTGGAGGCCGAATCTTCAAACAGGGAATTAATCCTGCCCTCAGGCACTTTGTAGGGGAAGGCCGGACTGTCCTGATAGATAAGGCGGGCACCAGGCTGGTAGAGTCCCGGCACAGGAGAAACAGGTCTACATCGGCCTTCATTATCCTGGAATTGGAACGGACCTCACCTGGGAGAGGTCTGAATTCCATAGACCGGGTGTCAAGGACTGCCAGATTACCTATTCCGGACATCCACAGCGTGGAATCGGGCATCATACAACTGTGATAGACCTTGAAAGGGCTTGGAATAGAGTTCTCTATTTCAAGCTTTGAGGTATTTATCCTGCTGATCCTTTCGAATTCCGTGCACCATAGGCTGCCATCAGGAGAAATCGTAAAAGTGGACATCATCAGGCCACCCAGGACCAGATCAATCCTGCCGCTTGCCTCATTGTACATTCCAAGGGAATTAGGGGTTCCAAAAAGGATACGGCCGTCTGGAAGTTCCAAAACCTGCCTGAGGTATGCCCCGGGGTTATCGGAATCTACCCTCTGGAACTCTCCCTGACGGGTGATGAGACACGCGCCGCCGGAAGTGGCAATCCAGAGCCTTCCCGCGGAATCCCGTAAAATGTCATTTACGTGATTGTCCGGAAGGCCTATTTTGTCGTCAAGGTTGAAATATTGATGGAAAACGTGAGAGTCATACTTGTTGAGACCGCGTGCCGTACCTATCCAGATATGGCCGGAAGCGTCTTCCTCGAAAGCCAGCACATTCTGATTGGAAATATGCTCAGAGACCACAACATCCATTGCCCTGGGCATATCCCCCTGCCTGCTACACGCCAGGAAAGTTCCCAGGACAAGAGGCAGTATCATCATTGACAAATATCTCATAAGACAAGTTTATCTCTTGACAAATGTAGCCAATATAATTTAGATTCCAAGCACACATTTAGACTCTGGTAAAAATATTTGTTTTTTGGAGTAATTATGAAGGGCTTTATATGCCTATCTTTACAGAACTAATTCTACTGCCAATGAAACGTATATTTTGGGTACTGACCACAGTTATCATCCTTGCCGGATGCAAGGAGGTGGATTCCCGTTTTGCGGCTGCGTTCACGGAGAACTTTGACGGCCCCAAACCAGATTATTTCAGCGGAGGAAGTGCCCCAAGGCTATTTTTCGGCATCCCCTCCCTCACGGAGGAAGGCACCAGCGTTATGCTTGAGCGTATACAGCCCTCCGATCCACCGGGACCCGGCGCCAGCGGTGCACCGGAAATAGCCTCAAACAAATTCACCCACTTCGGCTCTTACTCCGCCCGACTGAGGCTTCCCGACGTAAAGGCAGTACAGCCCAATGCAGGTGCTGTGACTGGCTTTTTCACCTGGATCAATCACCCGGAATCCGGGCTGAGCGAGATAGACTTCGAGTGGCATATCGCAGACCCTTCTATTATCTACATAGGCGCCTGGACCACCAATATGGAAACCGGCGGTGACCAGAGGATTGCGAGGACCCTCAACCTGTCTACAGGCGAGATTTGGTATACGCGTTACTACTATTACACTGACAGGAATTATTCAGGACGGGGGATGTCCGACTTTGATCCTTCCGACGATGCCGCCGTTTCTCCCCGCACAATCCAGGCAATTGACGGTTACGATGCCTCAAAACGCTTTTATGTCTACGGCTTCGACTGGTATCCTGACAGAATTACCTGGTGGGTTAAGGACCCCGATTCCGGAGATAAAATCATCCTTTGGGACTATTCAGGAACAACTCCCGGCTATTCCGGCATTCCCCAGTATCCTTCCAATATGAGGATGAACTTCTGGCATACCGCCCACTGGGCCGTAGAGACCAATCCCAACGCCAAGGAAGCTCCAAAGTATACCTACTGCACGGAAACTGACTGGATGAAATATGAGCCATTCGTTGAAATCAACTCCAAGTGGCTTGAAGACAACGACTTTTAACGAATAACAATAACTAACCCATTCTATGAAACTCAAAAAACTGATCATCAGCCTTGCAGTCATTATCGCCGGATTCACCGGCGCTATGGCGCAGGAAAAAATCACCGTCAGCGGCACGGTGTCGGACAATATGGGTCCGGTAGCCGGCGTTGGTGTAATGCAAAAGGGCACCACCAACGGCGTAAGCACGGACATGGATGGCCGATACTCCCTCACCGTCCCTTCCGGCAGTATCCTCGTATTCGAGTCCATCGGCTATACCACCCAGGAAATCACGGCAACACGCCCTCAAATTGACGTAGTCCTGACCGAAGACCTCCTGATGCTGGAAGAAACAGTAGTGGTAGGATACGGCGTCCAGAAAAAGAGCGACATAACCGGCGCAATCTCCAGCGTAAAGTCGGAAGACCTGCAAAACAGGGCCATTTCCAGCGTGGAAGGCGGTCTGCAGGGAAAGACCTCCGGTGTCCAGCTGGTCACCACGTCGGCTAAGCCAGGTTCCACACCGGTAATCCGCGTGAGAGGTTTCTCCTCCAACGGAACGTCCGATCCTCTTTTTGTTGTGGACGGTCTTAGGCTCAGCAGCCTTGAATCCGTAGACCCCAGCACCATCGAATCCATAGAAATCCTGAAGGATGCTGCATCGGCAGCCATTTACGGTGCCCAGGCAGGTAACGGCGTTGTTCTGGTAACCACCAAGAGCGGAAAGAAAGGCAAGGGCACCATCTCCTACGATATGCAGTATTCCATAATGGCGCTTGGCCGTACTCCAAAACTCATCAACTCCCAGGAAGAGATAATGGTGATGAAGGAGCGCAACCCCATTTACGACGACACATATATCCGCACAAATTTCATTGACAACGGAATCTGGGACGGGCAAAGGAACACTGACTGGATGAAGGGAACTTTTGGAACCGGACATCTCCAGAAACACACCCTCAGTTTCCAGGGTGGAAACGACCGCGGCTCCATCTTCGCC
>CACXNH010000194.1 GCA_902768955.1 uncultured Bacteroidia bacterium
TCACTGCGTTTCTTGATGGAGGTCTTGACTTTCATCGTTATCTAGTTTTTATTTGTATCTGAAAGAAATTCTTCCTTTGGTTAAATCGTAAGGTGAGATCTCTACCTTTACCCGGTCACCGAGAAGGATATGGATAAAGTTCATCCTCATCTTACCTGAAATGTTGCAGAGGAGGACGTGACCATTCTCCAGTTCCACGCGAAACATCGCGTTGGGAAGGGTCTCAATCACAGTACCATCCTGCTCGATAGCTACTTGTTTGGACATAGGCGAAACGTTTTTCCTTAAAATTTAATCAAACCATCTTTCTCAATGTAATCGAATGTCGACAGCTGCTGGGCCTGGCCTTTCCGGATAACAACCGTAAGCTCGTAATGTGCCGCGTTCCTGTGATCGGCCGTGTGTACTGCCCAACCATTTTTTGCAAGATACACACCTCTGCCACCTGCACAGATCATAGGCTCAATACATATAACCATTCCGTCAATGAGGCGGGCGCCGTGACCCCTTCTCCCATAATTGGGAACTCCGGGTTCTTCATGCATTTCCCTGCCAAGGCCGTGTCCTTCAAGTTCCCGGACAACGGAAAAACCGAATGATTCTGCGTACGACTGCACCGCGTATCCGATATCGCCTGTGCGGTTGCCTGCCACGGCCGCCTCAATGCCCTTGTACAGGGATGCCTTAGTAACATCCAGGAGCTTCCGGGTTTCGGCGTCCACCTCCCCAACCGGGAAGGTGTAGGCCGAATCTCCGTTGTACCCCTTGTACAGGGTTCCGCAGTCTACTGAAAGGATGTCTCCCTCTTTGAGGACGTAATCGGACGGAAAACCGTGGACTACCACATCATTCACTGACATGCAGAGCGCTGCCGGGAAGCCCTCGAAACCCTTGAAGGAAGGTTCTGCGCCGTGATCGCGGATAAAGGTCTCGGCCACCTCATTCAACCTCTCGGTTGTCACACCTGGGGCGACCATTTTGCCGACCTCCGCCAAAGTACGGGACACAAGGTCTCCGTTGATCTTGAGCAGTTCTATCTCTTCGCTGGTTTTAGGCCTTACCATATCGAAATTCGATAGTACATTCAAAATTACATTCCGGACCTGCCAGTAAGGCGACCGGTTTTCATAAGTCCGTCGTAGTGGCGCATGAGCAGATAACTTTCAATCTGCTGGAGGGTGTCCAGGATAACGCCCACCATAATCAGCAGCGAGGTGCCGCCGAAGAAGGAAGCGAACTGGTTGTTCACACCCATCACGTTTGCCAGGGCCGGCAGACAGGCGATGATGGCCAGGAAGATGGAGCCCGGGAGGGTCACCTTGGTCATAATGCTGTCAAGGTATTCGGCGGTCTTCTTGCCGGGCTTTACGCCGGGGATGAAACCACCGTTCTTCTTCATATCCTCGGCCATCATTGTGGGATTCACGGTGACGGCGGTGTAGAAGTAGGTGAAGACAATTACCAGGAAGCCGAATACGAGGTTGTACCAGACGGAAGTGTAGCTGGAGAAGGCTGCGGCGATACCACGGGTGGCATCATAACGGCCCAGCAGCATAGGGAACATCATCAGGGCCTGGGCGAAGATGATAGGCATAACACCTGCAGCATTGATCTTGAGGGGGATGTACTGACGCACACCGCCATACTGCTTGTTGCCGATCACGCGCTTGGCGTACTGTACCGGAACCCTGCGGACTGCCTGTACGAGGGCGATGGCTGCAAGGATGACGAGCACCCATACTACCATTTCCACGACGAACATCAGGGGACCGCCGACACCGTTACCGGTGAACTTCTGTGCACCTTCTGCGAAGAGTGCATAAGGAAGGCGGGCTACGATACCGATCATGATGATAAGAGAGATACCGTTACCGATACCGCGGTCTGTAATACGCTCACCGAGCCACATCACGAACATGGAACCGGCCATCAGGATGATGGTGGAAACCAGGTTGAACACGAAGGGTGTCCAGGTGACGGTGCGTGCTGCTGCGGGAATCATACCTGCAACATAGGCGGGGCCCTGGATGGCGAGGATTGCTACGGTAAGGTAGCGGGTGATCTGGTTCATCTTGCGACGGCCGCTCTCACCCTCCATCTGCATCTTGCGGAAGGAAGGCACGAACATGCCAAGAAGCTGAACCACGATGGATGCCGAGATGTACGGCATCACACCCAGAGCGAAGATACTGGCATTACCGAAAGCGCCGCCGGAGAACATGTTGAGAAGCCCGACGAGGCCTTCCTGGGTGCCTGCGATACCGCCCTTCAGGACCTCAGGATCGAGGCCCGGGAGGAGGATGAAGCTGCCCAGACGGTAAACCAGCACAAGCAGGATAGTGTAAGCTATCCGCTTGCGCAGTTCTTCGATGTTGTAGATGTTTCGAATTGTCTCAATAAACTTCTTCATTGTGACTGAGAATTATTCGATTACGGTTGCTTTTCCGCCAGCTGCCTCAATCTTGCTGATGGCGCTCTTGGAGAAAGCGTTGGCCTTGACCTCTACCTTTGCGGTGATTTCTCCGTTACCGAGAACCTTTACGAGTTCTCCCTTGGAGGCGATGCCTGCACTGATAAAGGTGTCTACGTCAAACTCCTTAAGGCCGAGCTTTTCGCTGAGTGCCTGGATGGTGGAAACGTTGACGCCCTTGTAAGCCACACGGGTGGGGTTCTTGAAGCCGAACTTGGGAAGACGCCTCTGGATAGGCATCTGGCCGCCTTCAAAACCAACCTTGTGCTCATAGCCGGCACGTGCCTGTGCGCCCTTGGTACCACGGGTGGCGGTGCCACCTTTACCGGAACCCTGGCCGCGGCCTACGCGCTTGCTGTTATGGGTTGCGCCCTTTGCGGGC
>CACXNH010000195.1 GCA_902768955.1 uncultured Bacteroidia bacterium
GCATACTCCATACGCTTATTATTAACGTATCCAGGTACATTTGTGCCCGTAAAGCGCTGAATGATAGACGGTAACGTGTTTTTATCGACTCCCAACAGGCGCATCAGGTCATCACGACCGAAATCAGGCTTTGCAAAGAGGTGCTCTTTCATGATACGCTTATCAACTTCCTTAAAACGGCGCCGTTCGTCCATCAGGCCTTCTTCTGCATCATTTTCCGATGGTTTTGATGCAGAAAGCGGCAAGCGCATTTACCTCCCTTGAACGGGCAAGGGTGAACGGTCCGGCAGGAAAAGAGGCATCGGCACCTAAAAAACTGCATCTTACGGCCTTGGAAGAGCCAAACAATCTGTCGGCGGGAAGGGAGGCTATCTCACCTTCTGAAAGCGCATAGTTTAACTTGAAAAGATGTGACATGTCCTCACTTACCGGAACCATGGTCACATTGTCCAGCTCAAACATCCGCTGCCTGTTGGCCATCACTGTGGCGGTTTCTCCCGCATACACAAGCACGTTCATGTGCTTGGGACTCATAAGGGAGTACCCCGCCATCTCATAGTTGCCAATATGGGAGCTCAGTATTACAAAGCCGTCCTTCCCGCTGCAATAAACCTGGTAAATACCTGAATCATCACGTTCTACCCTGAACTTCTTACCGGAATAAGCGGCAAAGCGGTCCAGTACCACCATACCCATATTGAACATATTGAGGTATACGTGGACGGAACTACTTAATGACTTGTACCCAATCCTTTTCCGGAAGAAACGCCAGGAGGCCCGGCGTCCCTTGCCGTCAAAAAGGATATAAAAGGGAATCACCAGAGCCATTACACCGTACAGGAACCACAAGGGCAGAAGCCGGTACAGCCTGATGAGAGTTCTCTGCATCCAGGGTGTGCCATCCGTCTTTCCTGTCCAGGCGCTATGCTCTGCGTTAGGCAACGTGATCCTGAATGAACTTTGTAAACTGGTCCAGGGTATGAAGTTCCTTGAAATCTTCAGGCTTCATCTTATATCCAAACTGGTCTTCCACAAGGACCACTACGTCTACTACTTCCAGGGAGTCAATTCCCAGGTCTTCCTTGAGGCGTGCACCGCCTTCAATCTTCTCTTCTTCAATTTCAAGGTCTTCCACAAGGAAATTCTTCACCTTCTCATTAATCTCTTCGATACTCATTACTTTTTAATTGTTTAAGGTTTTACATACAAGAATGCTGTGTCCCTGACCAAGACCGTCATGGATGGACTCTACCTCAAGGCCGGCTTCATGCACAAGACGTATCATGTCATCTGAGTGGTACATCTTGGAATTTCCGTTTGCCATAACCGTGAAATACAGGCTGGTCATGGTAAGGCATAAAGTTGCGGGCTCATACTTCTGGCGGTCCCAGAAGGTTTCCATGATAATGAGTCTTGCTCCGGCCCCGAGGATTTTTTTTGCGCGGCCAAGTATGGATACTATCTCATCTTCCGAGAAGCAGTCCAGAAACTGGCTCATCCAGATTATATCGGGATTCACGTCCGTGGGGAACTCATTGCTCCTTTCAAGGACGTTCATGGGCCTTGCGTCAATCCTTTCTTCACCGGGCATTCCTGCCACGGCCTTTCTCATAAGAGCTATCTGCTGTGGAAGGTCCACTATGGTAACCTTCACATCCTCATTATATGCCACGGCCCGCTGGGCAAACCTGCCGGTATTGCCTCCTACATCCATTATTCTCAGTGGGCTGAAGGAGAAAATAATCTCCAGGGCCTGCCGGAAGGAATGATCTGAGTAAAAGTGGTCAAATCCAAACCAGCTCTTCTGAACCTGAGGGGGAAGCGAGGATAGGCCCTCATAGATGGTGGGCCAGTTTCCAAAATGGTCAAGACCGGCCGGGCGGCCTTCCCTGAGGGCTTCTTCAAGATGGAAGAAGCCTTGATAATTGACATCGTGATTGAAGTCCATGTTCACGCGTACGATTGGATCTGTAAGGAGGAACCAGCCGGTTTTGGTGATGCTGTACCTGTCACTCCCGGTGTCAATTATCACGGTGCCTATGGAGAGCGAGGCTTCCAACAGGACTTTGGCCGCATAAATGCTTATACCGGCCTTTTCCGCAATTTCTTCAAGGGTTAAGGAATTGTCCCTCAATGCTTCCAGGATGCCGAATTTAAGCATGAGGCGGCTTGTCTGGAACACCATTGGGCCAAATGCTATAAACTGTGCAAGCCTCTGGGCGTCGGGGGCCGACATCCTGTCTTTTGTGTAGGCCTTTTCTATGTTGGGGAACAGATTCATTCTTTAATTAAAGTTTGCAAATTTACTGAAAAAAATGCGTAAATTTGTACGATTGAAAACGAAAGAACTTAAAAACTATAAATAAAATGGAAAAGGGTCCTATTTCACAGTTTATTACCCACAATTATCGTCATTTCAATTCTGCTGCCCTGGTAGATGCCGCAAAGGCTTATGAAGACCTTCTGAACAAGGGCGGCAAGATGTTCCTGGCCATGGCAGGTGCCATGAGTACCGCTGAACTTGGTCTCACCCTGGCCGAGATGATACGTCAGGACAAGATCGCATTTGTCTGCTGCAGCGCCAACAACCTTGAAGAGGATATAATGAACCTCGTGGCCCACAGCCATTATTACAGGGTTCCCGGTTACCGTGACCTCACTCCCCAGCAGGAGCAGGAACTCCTTGACAATCACTATAACCGCGTCACAGACACCTGTATCCCTGAAGAAGAGGCTTTCCGTCGTCTTGAGAAGCACCTTATTGAGGTTTGGGACAAGGCCAAAGCAGAGGGCAAGCGCTATCTCCCCTATGAGTTCATCTATCAGATGATCCGCAGCGGTGTCCT
>CACXNH010000196.1:0-2698 GCA_902768955.1 uncultured Bacteroidia bacterium
TTTAAGAGTCATAGTAAACTGCTTGGCCATAGGGAGTGCAACACCGCCGGTATTGAAGAATTCCGGGTCCTGGCCGTTGAGCTTGGGATCTGAGTAGAAGAGGAACAGGTTGGTTGCCTGAAGCTTGAGCCCGAGGCTTCCGATACCCAGTTTGCTTATCACGGATTTGGGGAAATCATAGGCAATGGACAGTTCCTTGAGCCTGATGAAATCACCCTTGGCAACACGGTCCGTAGAATAGTTGTAGGCGTTGTAGGCGCGGCTCAGATACTGGCCGTCCTCAACATAAACGCGGTTCTGCCAGCTTGAGGCAATGACGGGGATAGTGGTGTGAGCCTCGTCTCCGGGAACTTCCCAACGGTTTGCGAATTCCCTGGGCATAGAATCAAGGTCTGAGTATGAACTCTTGAACACGCGGTCAAGACGGACCACATTGCCGAATGAATAGGTTACGAACACGTTGAGTTTGAATCCCTTCCAGGAGAAGATGTTACCGAAGGAACCTACATCCGTAGGATCCACGCTTCCTGAATATTCCAGGAATTCCAGCTTCTCAGGGTCTGAAGCCTGGAAGTCGAAGTCTGCAACGGTTGCTTCCTTGTTCTGGTTGATGAAGGTGGGAAGACCTTCATCGTTAAGACCTGTGAAAGGAATTGAGAAGAGGCTCCTGACGGGATACCCTTCCATCGCAAAGCCGGAGCCGCTTACCATGGGAAGGATCCTGGAAGTGTTCTCAAGCTTTGTAACTTTGTTGCGGGAGTGGGAATAAATGAGACTTGTAGTACAGCTGAAATCCCTTGTCTTGATATTGGTGGTGGAAAGGGAAATCTCCACACCGTCTGAGTGCATGGAAGCGGAGTTTCCGTACTTGGTAATACCTGCACCTCCGATACCCTGAGTATTTACAGGGCCGATGAGGTCGAAGTTGTTACGGGTGTACCAGTCGGCCACAAAATTGATGCGGTTGTCAAATAAACCTAATTCCATGCCGATATTGAATTCGTGCTTTTTCTCATATGTGAGCTCATAGTTGGCAAGGTCTGCGATTTCAAGGCCTGTTTCCTGAACGCTTGTGAAGGGGCGGAAAGGAGTGTTGGCCCTGATCACAACCTGTGAGTTGGTGACGGAAGAAGGACCGCGGTCACCTGTAAGGGAGTATGAAGCCTTGACGCTGAGATGGGAAAGGGTGGGATAAAGACCCTTCATCCACTCCTCCTCATGGACATTCCAGGAACCGGAAACGTTCCAAGTAGGAAGCCAGCGGGCGGTACGGGATTTACCAAGGCGGTTGGTACCCTCATATCGGATGGTTCCGTTAAGAGTGTAGCGGCCTTTGTAGGAATAAGTACCGTTTGCAAAGAATGCAGCGCTGCGGTCATGGGTGTTCAGCAGTGAGAAGTACTGGGAACCGCCTTCCTGGAGTTTCTTGAAGTACTTGTAGTCAAAAGCGGCAAGTTCACCCATGTCAAACTGCATGCCGGCGCCGGTGAAAGCTGTACCATGACGGTCTATGCTGTTGACTTCCATACCGCCGTAAAGGTTCACGATGTGTGCTCCGGCAAAGGTATTGCTGTAGTTTGCCGACAGACGGACATCCCAGCCGTTCATCTCGTTGGAATTCCTCTCGAAGAAACCACCGTAAGGCAGGATGCTGATAGGAAGGTCATAGGGCCTGTCGGGATCCTCGTAGAGGAAAGGGTTGGATTCACGGATGGTGGACGTGGACATCTCCCTGTAGGCCATGGCCTGGTTGGACTGGTCCGTGATATAGTGTTCACGGGATGTTCCTGTGTACTTGTATGCAGCCAGGGCGGTAAGTTCCAGATGCTTGATGGGCTTGTACTTGACCTCTCCCTGGATACGGAAATCCATAACGCTGAGCTCAAGGTAGTTGTTGTTAAGCTCATGGATGATGTTGAACGGAGAATAGTTACGGGTATAGTACTCATCCGGGTCCAGAGTCCTGGAAGTGTTGAGCGCGTAGCTGTAAGGGTTGATGTCAAAGTCACGCTTTACAGTACCGAATACTTCGTCGGTATCGCTGGAAAGGGTTCCGGGGGCATGCTGCTTACGGTAGGAAGCGTTGCTTATAAGGCCCACGGAAAGGTTTTCCCTGATCTTGTAACTGGTATTGATATTTGCGGTATAACGCTGGACATTGCTCTGAAGGGTCCAACCCGGATCCTGCATGATGGACATGGAGGCGTAGTAGTTGCCCTTCTCCGTACCGCCGGAGGCACTGACAGAGTGATTGTGCTGGATGCTGTGGTTGAACAGGATGTCAAACCAGTCCGTATTGCGGTATTCGGCGGCCCTCAGGTATGCATTGCGGGCTGCCTCGGTGTTGTCCAGGGCAAAGGTGCCTGTTGCGGGGTTATACTGGGAAATGAGCTGGTACATCTTTCCGTACACACCGCTCTGGGAGGCGTTGGCCGTTGATGCATAATTGAGGAATCCCTTCTGCTGGAGCTCCTGGTAAATCTCCATCTGCTCCTGGGAATCCATGATATTGAAGGTTTCGTAGGAAGGCTTGAGCCTGTAGGTGTACTCACCTGTATAGCTGATGCGGCTCTGGCCTGCCTTACCCTTCTTGGTGGTCACAACTATAACGCCGGCCATCGCGCGCGCGCCATATATAGAGGTGGCGGAGCCGTCCTTGAGGATATCGAAGCTCTCAATGTCGTCTGAGTTGAGGCCT
>CACXNH010000196.1:2708-7877 GCA_902768955.1 uncultured Bacteroidia bacterium
ATCACCGGAAGAAAGGTCGTCGGCGCTCACGTCCACAACATCTTCCATGATAACGCCGTCCACAACCCACAGCGGCTTGGATGAGCCGTAGATGGAGGTTGCACCACGGACACGGATCTTGGGGGCGGTACCGAACGTACCGGACACGTTCTGGACGGACACACCTGCGGCGCGGCCCTCAAGGGAACGTGAGATGTCGGCCATACCGCTGATATTGGATTCCGTAGCATCCAGCTTGACCGTTGAACCGGTGTTGAGACGGCGGTCAACGGTGTACATACCGGTTGCCACTGCTGCTTCAAGGACATTGGCGTCTTCCTCCAGGGCTAAGCTCACGGAAGCGGACACCGCAACCTGACCATCCTTGTAGCCAAGGTTGGAGGCTATGATGTACTTGGCGCCTGAAGGCACGTTGTTAATCTGGAAATTACCGTCCAGGTCGGTGATCGCGTAATACTTCGTATTCCCGTCAACGGTCACGGTAGCTCCCACAAGGGGCTGGCCGTCTGCTGCGGATATCACAGTGCCCGTCACCGTCTTGGGTTGGGCCTGTGCCACCGCAGCTGCGAGGACCATCAGGAATGCCGCGAGAAAAAATCTGAATTTTTTCATACTATATTGATACTACTTACTTAGCAATGGATGTGAAAGGAACGCTTCCTGAAGGAAGGCCGGCGTTGCGGGAAAGGACGGCTTGCCTTGAAACAGGGACGGAAGAAACGGACGAACCGGCTCCCGGCCTCTGCATCGTGGCGGGCATAGGTTCATAATCAAAACCTCCGCCTTGGATTGCATGGTAGCTGTTTCCTTTACCGGCATTCTCTCCTTCACGGATAATCCACCAGTAATCAAAGCCCACGAAAGGACCGTAAGTGCAACTGCCGGCAATAATCTCCACTACATTCTCACCGTTGATTAATGCCGTGAACAGACGGGCTGGAGATTTGGTGTTATATCCATAGGCGCAATACGTTGAAGATCCATAGTTGAAGACTCCGGTAAAGAAGTCGTCGCAGATACCGTACTGGTTGGACCCGAAAGCAGAGACATCGGCCGTATCAAATGAACCCAGCTTCTGTTCCATGATGTAGAACTCATGGCGCTCAGGGTCATAGTTTGCAATTACCTCGTGGACATCTCCATACAGTTTATCTACACCAAACAAACCGGTCACGGAATAAGTGCTGCCATTTTCCTTTGGATCTACGGTGATTACGCTGCTGCCGAAACTCCACTGGCCCAGGAAGTCTTCATAGGTGGCGGCCTTCTTTACAAACTTTGTGACGGTAGCGGGAAATACTATCTCTCCGCTGTATTTGTTTCCTCTGCCGGTAAATTCCCCGGTAAGGATAACCCAGCCAAAGACAGAGGCGTCAACGCCTTCCGCACCGCGGATGACAAACTGTCCGTCATCAGTGCCCACGAACTCGAAAACGCGGGACTTGTCCTGCGAGCCGAAAGGATATACAGGCCAATATCCTGTATCGTTATCCCTCCATTTGGCTCCGGCATAGAAGTCTTTCAGGGGACCGTAGTTATTGGTTGAAGGATCATCGTACTGGCCAAGGTCCTGATCCATCACATACATCATACCCTTCTCTGAATCATACAGGGCCTCTACTTCTGAGACTCCGCCACGGGTTGCGCTGGAACCGGGCAGGTCAATGAGAGTGAAGCTTACACCCGCCTCTTTCTGTGCTACGGTGAACACTTGTCCGTTCAGTTTCCACTCTCCGATAAAGTCTTCGTAGGACATGGGCACTGCGTTATCTGCGGTCTTGAACGTAATCTCACCGCGATGTCCGTACTCGTTACCGTTGTAGCGGCCTATCACCACATAGCGATAATTGGTGCAAGGCTTGAGGTTTTCAACCTTGACAACTTTCTCAATGCCTGTCATGAGGTCACTGTCTGCATTGTCCGGGGTGGGGAGGTCTGCAAGCGGAGTCTCAAGGTCCTCGGTGAAGAATCCATGGTACTGGAAATTTTCTTCGCCGGTATGGGTGATTGTAAGGGTTGCAGCGTAAGGAGTGATGTCAGACGCCGCGATTGAGAATACGCAGTTCACGTATGCTTCTGACAGAGTGGAGAATTTCACGTCTGCGGGAACGCCGAATGCGCCATCCTCACCTACACCGGTAACAATGTAACGGTAATCAGTTTCTGCGGTGAGGCCGCTGATGTCAATGCTCTTGTCCTTGCCGGTCTGGATCTGTTCATCTGTAATGCCGGCGATGGCCGTGGCAATGAGGCTTGCGGCTGGGGTAGTGAGGTCTTCGGTGACAAAGCCATACCAGGAAAGTTCCTCATCCTTGGCATCATAGGTGACGGCAACACTGGCCGATTCAGTGGAGACGTTGGAAATCTGGGCGCTGAAAGGCACTATTGAGAGGTCGATGGGAGTAGAGAACTCTACCTGTGCGGGGATAAGGGAATCGAAAGTGAAGTCTCCGGTATTGCCGGAAAAGAGTTCTACGCCCTCATTGAGCTTATTGTCACTGGTGACAAGGGTCTTATAGTGCTCTGCGACCAGGGTCTTGAGGTCTTTCTCGGTGTCCTCGGTGACAAAAGCCATATAAGTGAGGACTTCCAGACCGTCATGGCTTATGGAGAAGGACGCCTCATGGGAGAGAACATCCTTAGCCGTTGCCGTGAACTTCACGTCAAAGATGGGAGAGGTACTGAATGCCAGATTACCGGGCTCTCCGTAACGCTCACCGTCAGAGTTGACGCCAAATGCAACGTAGCGGTAATTCTTGAACTCCTCCAGATTGCGGATTGCAACGGTTTGGGCGTTTCCCACATGCAGGGATTTGGCATTTACATTGGCAAGCTGGGCCTTGATGAGATCCTCCACGGGAGACTCCACATCAGAAGTCACAAAACCAAACCAAGTAGCGTCTTTCTGGCCGTCATGGGTCACAACAACCTCTGCATACTCTGCATCGGCCTTGTTCAGCTGTACAGTAAAACTGACCGGAGCCTCGGAAGTCTCCTCCTGGGCTTGCTCCTTTGCACAGGAAGCCACCACAGAGGCCAGGATTACTGTAATTGCAAGTTTTGCAATTTTAACAATTTTCATAACAGGATTATTTTGATACACTTACTATTTTAACAAATCCTAATCTAAACACCAAGAACGGCTTTCAAACTGTAAGTAAACAGGGTGCGAAAAACCGCTCCAAACTATAGTTTAGAGCGGTAAATTTAAGAAAAAAATTTTAAAAACGTACACTTTTTGTCTAATATTAACAACATGAGCTAGCGGCAGGTGTTGACTCCAAGTCTTGCAAGTTCTTTCTGAATTGTATCGTCAACCGGCAAATAATACTTGTAAAACGCATTCTCACCAAGCTTTGAGTATCTGGCAATCAGTGCGTAAAGTTGCGGGACAAGGTATGGAGCGGTGGCATCCCACTCAGACTCCGTACAGCGGATACCCTCTTTCCCTGTGAAGGCGGGAAATTCCACTTTCAAATTGAGAGATGCAAGGAAACGGTCCATAACGGCAAAATCATCTATTGCCCTGAGTCTGTGGGCATTACGGTCAAAGATGGCCGATGCGAATCTCATCTGGGCGGCCTTCCGGTTGCACTCTATGTAATATTGTGAAACCCTGGTTGTGTCCACAGGCACAAATACATCCGGCATTATGCCTCCCCCGCCGTAAACCACGCGGCCGCTGCGGGTATGATGTACGTCCGTGGTATCCAGGCGGACGCTGTCGGCGCTGAAAACCTCTCCGTCCATGTACCTGTTGTAGATGTCGTAACTGTAATCCCGGGCGCTGACGTAGGGTTTCTGGATGCATCGGCCTGAAGGGGTGTAATACCTTGCTACGGTGAGGCGTAGACCGGAGCCGTCAGAAAAGAGGAAGGGTTCCTGGACAAGGCCCTTTCCAAAAGAGCGGCGGCCGATGATGGTACCGCGGTCGTTGTCCTGCACCGCACCCGCGAATATTTCCGAGGCCGATGCCGAATTCTCACTTATGAGTATGCTGAGGCCTGTTTCCTTGAGGTCTCCCCTGCCATCGGCCCTGAAAACCTCACGTGGCCTGTAGAGGCCCTCCATGTACACGATGGTGTCTCCGCGGGAGAGGTAGTCGTTACTCACCAGCAGGGCCTGGTCAAGATAGCCGCCTGAGTTGTCGCGGATATCGAAGATAAGGTGCCGCATGCCTTTGTCCTTGAGGTCCAGAGCAGCCTTGTGGCACTCCTCATAAGTGGTGCGGGAGAATTTTCCAAGCCGGAGGTAACCTATTGTGTCCGTGAGCATGAACGCGGCGTCTACGCTGTGGATGGGAATCTTGCCGCGGGTAATCTCAAAGGGAATCACCTCCTTCTGTCTCTGGACAGTGACGGTGACTTTGGTGCCGGAGGGGCCCTTTATGCGGCTGACCATGCTGTCCTGGGGAAATTTCACGCCGGCTATCACTTTGTCGTCCACCTTCAGGAGGCGGTCTCCGGGAAGAAGGCCCACTTTCTCGGACGGGCCGCCGGGAATGACCTCCAGCACTATTGCGGTGTCATTGGGGACATTGAACTGAATGCCTATTCCATCAAAATTGCCGGCCAGTTCCTCCTCCGAGGCATTGCGCTCCACGGGGGGCATATATACGGAATGGGGATCCAGGCTGGCAAGCACGGCGGCAATCGCGGCGTCCGTGGGGCGGCTCCTGGAGAATGTGTCCACATAGTTCTTGTCCACAACCTGGAGGATGGCGTTAAGCTTTTGCCAATCCTGATACTTGGTGGTGACAAGGTGCTTAGCCTCCCTGTAACGGACCACCGTAAGAGTAATAAGGGCGCCGAATATGACGCCCACTATTATCTGAAGAATCTGTATGGTCTTCTTACTCATTGACATTTTTCTGCTCTACTGTGATTCCGGCACGCTTGAGGAGGTCTATTCCGTCCGTAAGGCGGTAGGCATCCCTGTAAACCACGCGGGATATGCCGGACTGGATAATGAGTTTGGCGCATTCGGCACAGGGGGATGCAGTGACATAGAGAGTAGCGCCCTCTGAACTGTTACCGCTCTTTGCCACCTTGGTAATGGCGTTTGCCTCCGCGTGAAGGACGTAGGGTTTGGTAACGCCGTTTTCGTCCTCGCAGATATTCTCAAAGCCGGACGGAGTGCCGTTGTAGCCATCTGAGATTATGGTGCGGT
>CACXNH010000197.1 GCA_902768955.1 uncultured Bacteroidia bacterium
TCCAGGAAAGAGCAGACGCTTTGGACGGTCTGGCCCAGGTAGGGCGGCATGGAGGCCTCTCCGTAGCCGGTGAAGCCGTCGTATTCGATCTTTACCTGTACGTCCGGCGTGGTGGTGCGGGAGTAGGAGGCCACGGTAAAGACGTGGCGCAACTGAAGTTCGTAGGGCTCCCAGCTGAGTTTCATGCGGGCACCGCCGGCGGTGTTGACGTGATACGGCTTAGGGGCATTGCCGCTGCCCATACCTGTGCAGGAAGACAGTCCTGCTCCTGTCGCTGCCAAACCGGCACCTGCCAGCCCTGCAGCCTTTAGGAACTCTCTGCGTTTCATAATGCGTAAAGTTAGTAAAAAAAAGCCAATCTTATCTACTTTCCCCCTTTAATCTTCGCCCTTGCCATCAGTCTCATCCACGCAAAAGCCCCTTTTTGCCCTCGCCATCCATCAAAATGCCCTTTCTGGTGGATGAACAGCCCTTTTGCCCTCGCCATCCACCAAAATGGCCTCTACGGTGGATGAAACGCCAATATGTGGGAGGGGCCGGAGTGCAGGACGCCGAAGGCGGCCGAACGGAGTCCCCCGGGAGGGTATCCCTTCCGCTGCCTCTGAAAATTAAAAAGACTGACGGGAAGGTCAGTCTTTTTTAGCTGTTAGAAACTGGCAATGACGGTAATGAATTCGTGCTTGTCGTACCAGTTAATCCCTTTGATTTCCGTGGACATGGATTTGATGGCCGGGAAATCGTTCCGGAGTTCCAATATACAAGAGCTTATACGTATGTACGCCCTTTCTTTGAATTCGGGAGCGGCTTCAAAGGGCACTGGAATTCGGATTACATCCCAGGGAGAATCCTGCAGATGAACCGGGAAGCACTCATTTTCCGTATCGTATGTGTCCAGCACAATATCCTTCTTCAAATTATCCGATTTCAGGTACTCATCTACCGGAGCCGGAATGTTTGAAGTGAGGTATTTCCCCAGATTACTCGGATTGGCAATCCTTGCCTGGTAGTCGGCTTCTCTTTCAAATTCACCCTTCTTCATGAACTCTTCCTTCAGCTTGGCCGTCTTATTGTCGTACCAGGCAGAGAAAGAGCAACCTTTTTGGACGAGTTTGTCGTAATAACAGCTTTTTGCGGCAAAATCAACGGGAGCCTGGACGGGAATCAGCCGGCCGCCCGAAAGGTAGCAGCAGATGCCGTCTTTTTCGACAAACAGGCTAATGACTTTTTCTCCGTCCTTTTTAGTCCAGAAGGATTCCTGTATCCGGGTATAATCCATGGACGTATTCACGCCGCTGGGGAGGCGCGCAGCATAGAGGCCGTTATTTCCATAAATCACCGTTCCGCCATTGCACAGGACAATGTCTTCATATTCAAACGGAAGCACGGATTGCCCGTTCAAATCAACAACACCATATTTGCCCCCTTCCACTTTCTGCGCTTTGACCATCCCCGTGGGAGAGACCGCCAGGGAACTGTATTCATGCGGAATCAGGCTATGCCCTTCATTGTCATAGAGGCCGTATTTCCCGTTTTTACTGGCAACAATATTGCGCTCTTGATAGATCGTGACCGCCTCAAACTGTTCGGGGAGCACTTGAAAGGCTTCTAACTTATCAAACTTGTTCGGCTTTCGTTTGGGCCCCAGTTTCCAGACGCCCCAGGTCATTCGCTTGTCCTTGCCCGGATTGCCTGCAATAATGAGCAGGGGATTGCCGACCTTTTCCGGATTGGTGGTTACGAAACCGCTATACTTGACGGGCATGAGTTCATGTCCATAGCCCCATCCTATGTTTGCTTCCACAAGGCCGTACTGCATGGGCGCATCCTCTCCTTTACCGGATTTGAGGCCCACAATGGCAACGACATTGTTAAGTGAATGGGTATCCACGCCGGAAAAACGCAAATTGATGAAGTCAAACTTGGGCTTGATCTTCCATTCCCCGGGATAGTCCGTTACTTCCCCGTTCAAGCTGGAGGTAAAGGTCCACGCATTTTCCCAGACACCGAGTGTCCCTTTTTCGCGATCCCGTAATACCACATATTTGGGAACCTTCTTTCCTCCGGACCGTTCATCGTACCGATAATCAAACGTATGTCCCGGAACATTACTGGAATAACGCTTGTAGTCTCCCCTGGGTTCGGAATTCAACCAATTGGATAATGCGTTTCCCAGAGCAGCCCCGACGGTCGCGGCAGCCACGGCGGTGACGGCCTGTTCGGTACCTGCGCTGGAGGATCTGCTCCCGGATGAACTGCGGCTCTTATAATACGGGCACCAGGTTTCGTGTTGCCAGGCGTATGTAATATTGCGCATCTCTATCCCGCAGTAAGGGCAGGTCTTTTTCGTGGATTGGGGGTTGGCGGTTGTCTGCTTGACAGCTTGTCCCTGACTCAGACCGGCCTGGGCTAAGAGGCTGATGGAAAGGGTAATTCCGATAAGAATAAAAAAGATTCTTTTCATAATATGTGGCTTTTATAGTACAAAGGTATGAAAAAAATCTATCTTTTTTGTGGTGTGTTACACCGCAGGTCCCTCCCTACAAAAATAGAAAAAAGAGACTGACGGTGAGGTCAGTCTCTTCATATCATAGAGGAGTTATCTGCTAGAAGAACTCTTCGGAAGTGGTTTCGGGAGCGTTCTCGTCGGTCTGGGCGGGTTTGTTGAAGCGCTGGCCAAACTGCTTGCGCTCGCCGCCTTCACGACGCTCGCGGCGATCGCCATCGCGACGATCCCGGCGCTCGCCCCGGTCACGACGGTCTCCGTCACGACGCTCGCGACGGTCG
>CACXNH010000198.1 GCA_902768955.1 uncultured Bacteroidia bacterium
TTGGGGAAAGTTCCGACATCGCCAATGTGGCTATATCTTCCCGTCATATGGTGCATCATAACTGGGGTCTTGCATTTGCCGCAAGGAAGTATATGTCCTTCTTCGGGTCAAAGACTTTCGGTGTTTTTGGCGAAGGCCGCCTTTTCGCAAAGTACGGTAACACCTATTCATGCCCCCGCAACCCTCAGAAACTTGGCAAATCCCGTACTTCCCAAACCGCCCAGGTGGGCATTGACATTGCCGGCGGCCTTGCCGTACGCCTCAGGGACAACAGTGCCATTACAATCAGTGTCCCTATCATCGGCCTTACATGGAATGGCGCATGGCAGGACAGCGTAAGGCAGTATGAGGCTGCTGTGAAAGACCCTGAAACCGGTGAGGCCGTCAAGGATGCCGATGGTCTTCCTGTGTATCAAGTGATTTCTGTTCCCGGCGGCGGCAGGATGTCCTTCCTCCGTGTTTCACGTGCCACAAACGTTCTGGACCTTATAGGCATCCAGTTTGGCTACACTCATTTCATAAAGTCCAGGAAGAGATAGAACTGAACCCTGATGGTGGCGGTTAGTTTGCTGGCTGTCAATTAGTTACTGGGTTCTTTGGGAAAACCGGTAATACCAAAGAATCCCGTAAACAACTGAGTGTTAATCATTTAGCCGCCACTCGCTCATTTTTTTGCAAAAGAAAAGCACCTACAGAACCTGTAAGTGCTTGATTTTTATGGTGGGCGGTACTGGATTCGAACCAGTGACCCCCTGCTTGTAAGGCAGGTGCTCTGAACCAGCTGAGCTAACCGCCCTCATTGGGGATTGCAAAGTTACTAAGATTTTTTGAAAATGCAAACTTTGGAGGGGGAATTTAAATGTGTCCGCCTCCTTCCCGGTCCAGTTCTTTGTCCACTTTGTTTTTGGCTGCCATGAGCTAATTGATGCAGAAGGTTATTGACGCGGCATCTCCGTTTTCGTCCACAATTGTGAGGACGTGCTTTCCTTTTGCCGGGGAAAGTTTCATTTCATGGATAATCTGCGTTTCTCCAATGTAGTTCCCGTCCATGTGCCACCAGATCCTGGCCGCAGGGTCATGGTGAGCAGCCCTGAAAACAGCACCCTCAACCTCTCCGGATAGTTGCCTGGGCAGTTGCAGCGAGCTGCCGTTTGCGGGGTAGATAAATGCTATGGCCGCGCCGCCGTCTGTTCTGCTTGCTCCCTTGTATTCCGGATGGTGGGGCCTGTAGTACCACTCCATTGCCGGGGGAAGAACAAATTCTCCGTTTCTGTGATACTGGCACGGTTCCGTCTCCAGTCCGGCCTCCGGTACCGGTATGTCTTGCGTCTCTGTGCAGTCCGCTCCTGCAAGCATTCCCGACTGTTTGCAGACCTTTGCCCATTGAGACCCCAGGTCGGAGCCAGGGGTGTCGCCGTCATGCCCGGCTTGACCGGGCATCTCAAACCAGGCGGTTTCGGCCGGAAGAAGATTCAGGATGTCAAACATCACGGGCCCGGCGGCACGGGCTCCCGTGAGCCCCGGAACTCCCTGTCCCTCAGCGTTTCCTGCCCATACTCCAATTGTATAGGACGGAGTCATACCTACGGCCCAGGCATCGCGGAAGCCGTAGCTTGTGCCGGTTTTCCAGGCTGCTTTCCTTACGGAGCGGATAAGACGCCAGTCAAGTTCGTCGGGGCGGTTAACCTCTTTCAGGGCGTCCATGGTGTACCAGGCCGAAATATTACCGGATGCCTCCACGGCCATTTCCGAGTACATCTTTGTAACCTCATCCAGGCGGCATTCTCCACCGCCGAGGATGAGTGAGAGTCCGTAATGGTAGGCCTGGTTCCGAAGGGTTGTTATGCCGTGGCCACGGAGCACGTCCAACAGCTTTGGAACTCCGTATTCCTGCAATAGGAACACTGCCGGGATGTTGAGGGAACGGGCAAGGGCTTCGGCTGCGTGGACTGCTCCGTAATACTGGTGGTCAAAGTTCTGGGGGGCAAATCCGCTGAGGTTTACGGGTATGTCCGGAAGCAGGGTGCCGGGAAGGATTGTGCCTTCTTCAAGGGCGGCCTTGTACAGGGCCGGTTTCAGTATGCTGCCGGTAGATCTTGGGGAAGCGGCAATATCCACATCTGCCCCGGGGCGCTTTCTGTCTCTGGACGTATTCCCCACATAGGCTATGATTTCTCCGGTTTTGTTGTCAAGGACAAGGGCCGACATATCGGCAATCCCTTCCTCGGAAAGGTCATCGCTTCTTCTGTCGCATACCTGTTCCACGGCCTTCTGGAGAGAGAATCTGATGCCGGTCACTGTCCTTTCCCCTTTGGGGCAGCGTTCCAACAAGTGCCTTGCATACCCGGGAAGTGGAAGAGGAGCCTCCGGGAGAGGCTCTTCAATGGATGCCTCAAGGGTCTCCCTGTCCATATATCCTTTTTTGCACAGGCGTTCAAGGAGTCTGTCCCTTTTGCTTTTGAGCCCGTCCCTGTTCTTTCCGGGATGCATGGAGGCGGGGGAGTTGGGGAGAATGGCAAGGGTGGCGGATTCGGCCCAGGAGAGTTCATCGGAGGGCCGCCCGAAATACCTCCACGCTGCGGCTTCAAGCCCCACTACATTGCCGCCGAAGGGCGCGTGGGATGCGTAGAGGGCAAGGATTCTCTTTTTTGAGTATCTCAGCTCCAGCCGGGTTGCCTGCACTGCTTCAATTGCTTTTTGCCAGACGGTGCGCTCTTTACCGCGGGAAAGGCGTATCACCTGCATTGTGATGGTGGAGCCGCCGCTGACGGTATGGCCT
>CACXNH010000199.1 GCA_902768955.1 uncultured Bacteroidia bacterium
AGCGAACGGAGTCCCCCGGGAGTGTATCCCTTCCTCCGACTCTACATCCACATATAAAAAGAGACTGACCTAAGTCATATCGACTTTTTGGTCAGCCTCTTTTCCTTGTGATTCCGACGCGATTCGAACGCGTGACCCACAGCTTAGAAGGCTGTTGCTCTATCCAGCTGAGCTACGGAACCATCCTGAATTGGACTGCAAAGTTAGTTATTTTTCCGCTAATTGCAAACGTGAACGCCTCTACTGGACAAAGCTTGCAAAGTACCCGGCAAAGACAACGTTTGTAATAAGATATCCTATTATGGTGGAGACAAACACGCATATGAGCCCCGGCATCATGAAGCTGTGGTTCAGGAGGTATTTGCCGATAACAGTGGTACCGGAGCGGTCAAAGTTCACGGTGGCGATATCGGACGGGTAGTTGGGGATGAAGAAGTAGCCGTACACGCTGGGAAGTACGCCAAGGAGCACGGGACCGGCGATACCCAGTTCATAGGCAAGGGGCAGCATGGCCACAACCACGGCGCCCTGGGAGTTGATGAGAACGGACACCAGGAAGAACACAAACGCTATGCTCCAGGGATAGTTTGTGACTAGACCGGTGAGCATTTCCTTCATCTGGTCCATGTAGTTGCCAAAGTAGGTATCGGCCAGCCATGCGATGCCGTAGATTGCCACCACGGCCACCATTCCGGACTGCCATACGGCGCCTGCGACGGCCTTCTTGGGCTGGGCCTTGCAGAAGATGATGTTGGCTGCCGCAGCAGTGAGCATTATTATCTGGATGCAGATGTTCATCTTGGGAAGGTTGATGGTCTTGGCAAGGGACACGCCGTCAATCTTTATCATCTGGCAGAATGCGAATCCCACAATGACCAGGAGGGCGCCCAGGAACACAAACACGGATGCCTTCGCCTCCCTGGTGATTTCCTTGTCAAGGGTGGTGGCGCTGTGACCGTACATGTATTGGTACATCTCGGGATCGGCCTTACGGGCAAGGAAGTCGGGGTCCTTGTCAAGGTCTTTGCCCCTCTTGTAGGACGCCGCGGCGGCGCACATAAGTCCGCAGACGCAGGCGGGAATTGTAACCATCAGGACCTGCGGGATGCTCACCATGTATCCGTTGGCATTTGAAATGGTGACAAAGGCCACCACGGCAGCAGCAATAGGAGAGCAGGTGATACCTACCTGGGAGGCTACTGAGGCCACTCCGCAGGGGCGCTCAGGGCGGATATTCTTCTTAAGCGCTATGTCACAGATGATGGGCATAATGGTGTAGACCACGTGACCGGTGCCCACAAGGACGGTGAGGAAGAAGGTCACAAGGGGGCCCAGGAAAGTGATGTGCTGGGGGTTCCTCCTGAGCATCTTCTCTGCAATCTGGATCATCCAGTCCATACCGCCGGAGGCCTGCAGGGTGCCGGCGCAGGTAACGGCCGCGATGATGATATAGATGACGTCCGTGGGAGGCGTGCCGGGCTTGAGACCGAATCCGAATACAAGGATTGCAAGGCCGATACCGCTTATTGCTCCAAGGGCCAGGGACCCGTAACGGGAGCCCACGTACAGTGCTGCCAGAACGATGAGCAGCTCGATAATCATAGTGAAAGTCATAGCGTCAATGTGGTTTGCGACTGCTAATATACAAAAAAACGGTGACTTTCGTTGCAGGCGCACGCTTGCTATTGTAATTAATAATTCTCAAAGTAGCATTATGGAATCTTCAGTTCTGCGTCTTGCGCGTAAGCCCATTGAGAATGTCCGTCACAACCTTTCATCTTACTGGGACAAGTACCAGGACGACTGGAGCATGAAGTTTGCCATGGAGCATCACGGAGACGTGTATCCAACGCACGGAATCGGCCCTTATGGCCCGCTACAAGCACCCTGTCTGGCAGGAGCTTGAGGAGAAAGCCCTCACCGTGGGCGGCCACAACGGCATAGATTACATAATGGACTACCGCCTGGTGGAATGCCTCCACAAGGGCCTTCCCCTGGATATGGACGTGTATGATGCGGCCGAATGGAACTGCATAGTGAAACTTTCGGAGCAGTCCATCCTTGGCGGCTCCGTTCCCGTCCAGATTCCGGATTTCACAAGGGGCCGATAATTCCCTCACTCCGAAACCCTTTGAAACGTTTTCCGAAACAGGTGGTGTTTCGTATGCAAAAAATCACTAACTTTGCATAGATAACACTACATCTGAAATGGAACCACTTGAAATTGTAAAACTTTTTGCCATCGACGGCAATGTAAAGGAGATTAAGCCCCTTGGAAACGGCCTTATCAATGACACCCTTCTGGTAAAGACAGACGGACCGGAGGATTATGTCCTTCAGAGAATCAATAATGCCATTTTCAAGGACGTGGAGCTCCTTCAGCACAATATAGACTGCGTGACGGCCCATCTTCGGAAAAAGCTCGCAGGGGATGCGGACCTGGACCGCAAAGTCCTTCGTTTCCTTCCTTGCCTGGAGACCGGCAAGACTTATTGGACCGACGGCAACACCTACTGGCGTGTGTCGGTTTACATTCCGGACTCTTTCACCCACGAGGCCGTCACCCCCGCTTCGTCCTACGACTGCGGCAAGGCCTTCGGAGCCTTCGAGGCCAATCTGGCCGATATTCCCGACCAACTAGGGGAGCCCATCCCGGATTTCCACAATATGGAACTTCGCGTCCGCCAACTTCATGACGCAGTCTTCTCCGATGCCGCCGGCC
>CACXNH010000200.1 GCA_902768955.1 uncultured Bacteroidia bacterium
TAAATAAAAACCTTGTAACCGTTTTCCAGGCAGGAACGGATGTCCGAAATGAGCAGTTCGAAGTTTTTGTTGAAGACCGGCTGCGGGGCGATGTTGAACTTGATGCTCTCCGCCTTGTCTTTTCCCAGAGGAGTATCCAGATAGACGTGTTTGAAAGACAGCAGGCTCCCGAAGAAATCCCTTTCTTTGTACATGTCCGAAGAATCCAGCCACACGACGGAATTGCCGGGCAGGATGCTTACAAGGCTTTCGCCTTCATCGGACTCGCGGGCGGCGATGTCGGGGTAGATATCGGCCCGGTCCAGCCTTTTGATGGAAAGCTGGGTGTTGCAGTCAAAGCTGTGGATTTTCTCCACTTCGTTGCCGAAGAAACTGATGCGAAAGGGTTTGTCGGACGAAAAGGAAAAAATATCGATGACGGCGCCGCGGAGGGAAAACTGCCCCGGGGCCGATACAAAATCAACCTTTTCGAAACCTTCTTCCATGAGGCGGGTACGGATGGTCTCGTAGGGAATTTCCTCTCCTTCCCGGATGCTGAAAAGGGCCCCGGTGAGTTTTTCGGAGGAAGGAATCTTCTCTTCCAGTGCCTCGGGGTAGGTGATGATGAACAGAGGAGATTCTTCGTCGCTACGCTCCTCAGAATGACTATTTTCTACTTGAAGATGGTCTGTCATCCTGAGCGAAGCGAAGGATCTCTCCATGAGTTTTCCGATGGCGGCGGTGCGCTGGACGCCCAGGGAGGATTTGTAGTTGCTGCGCTCTATGCTCTTTCCGGACTCGGGAAGAAAAAATACACAGTCCCCTTCCACCATATTGTAGAGGTCTGCGCTGCAGTACTCGGCCGACTCGCGGGTAGGAAGAATCACAAGATGGGTTCCCGTCTTCGCAACCTGGGAAAGAACCGCCCAGCGGGCAGACAAAAAAAGCCCGCTGCAAAATACTTCATTTCCATTCTGAAGTTTTTTTTGCAGGAGCGCTGAGGAATTTTCACTTATTAACATTTCCCTCTTTTTACCTGTTGAAAACCTGTTTATAACCCTGTGGATAACCACTCCCCCTCTCCGGTGCCCTGCCTATGAACACTCCGTTCACACGGAATCAAAAGGTTTTCAACACTTATTTAAATTTATAAAATTTTGATTCTTAGATACTTACTTAAGTTTTCAACTTTTTAACAAGTATATAAAAATCATCAGTTTCTAAAAAATAAAAACTATATTTGTATCTGAATTTGAACCCAAGCCCGCATGTCTGACTTCGATCCACACGACACAGTAGAGCGCAAAGATAGTGAATTTGAGGGAATAATCCGTCCGCAGGGACTGGAGGACTCTCCGAGGCGCTGGACCATGTCTTGTTCCACGGCCCTCCCGGACTGGGAAAAACCACCCTGGCCCATATCATTGCCAACGAGATGGGAGTGAACATGAAAGTGACGTCGGGCCCGGTGCTGGACAAGCCCGGAGACCTTGCCGGCCTGCTCACTTCCCTGGAGACGGGAGATGTGCTTTTCATTGACGAGATCCATCGGCTGTCGCCGGAAGTGGAGGAGTATCTTTACTCCGCCATGGAGGACTATGTAATAGATATCATGATAGACAAGGGCCCCGGTGCCCGGTCGGTGCGCATATCCCTCAATCCTTTTACGCTGGTGGGAGCCACTACCCGCAGCGGCCTTCTGACGGCGCCGCTCCGGGACCGGTTCGGCATCAACTGCGCGCTGGAGTATTATGATACGGAAGACCTCCGGAAGATTGTGCTCCGGTCGGCCCGAATCCTGTCCCTGGACATTGACGACGATGCCGCCTACGAGATTGCTCTCCGCAGCCGCGGAACGGCCCGTATCGCCAATGCCCTCCTCAAACGCGTCAGGGACTTTGCCCAGGTGCTCGGAGACGGCCGTATCAATCTGGAGATTACCCGCTTTGCCCTGAACAAGCTCAAGATTGACAAACGGGGCCTGGATGCCATTGACAACAAGATTCTCCGTACGCTCATCCTTACGTTCAAGGGCGGTCCGGTTGGAATCGGGACGCTGGCAACCTCCGTGAGCGAGGATGCCGGTACGCTGGAGGAAGTGTACGAG
This sequence comes from uncultured Bacteroidia bacterium, assembly GCA_902768955.1. Lineage (GTDB taxonomy): Bacteria > Bacteroidota > Bacteroidia > Bacteroidales > UBA932 > Cryptobacteroides. The sequence goes on from CACXNH010000200.1 coordinate 2,087, forward strand.
CCTTTCCTGATCAAGGAAGGTTTCATCATACGTACACAGCGGGGACGCGTTGCGACGGAACTCGCCTACCAGCATCTTGGCATGGAAGCCTACCTCAACCAACGTAAATACACTTCCGATGAAAGCGGTTCACTTTTTTAGCATTCTTTTTTTCCTGCTGGCCGGCGTGCCTTCCTTTGCATGCACTTCATGCATCATCAGCGGAAATTATACCAAAGACGGGAAGGCGGTGATGTTCAAGCACCGGGATTCCAGCTGCCAGGATGTAGCCATCGAATACTTTCAGGGAGAAAGGTACAGGATGATGTGCCTTGTCAATGCCGACTGGAGAACGAATCCACTGGCAAAGGTGACGCCGGGAACCCGCGAAGCCTGGGCCGGAGAGAATGAGACGGGCTTTGCCATCATGAATACGGCCACCTATGATTTGAAAGATGACGACATCCCGTCCGAAATGATGGACAGGGAGGGAGTATTCATGTACCGGGCCCTGGAAATCTGCTCCAGCCTGGAAGACTTTGAGCATTACCTGGATACCCTTTCCAGGCCGATGGGAGTGGAAGCCAACTTTGGCGTCATCGACGAGTTCGGAGGGGCAGCCTATTATGAGGTGAACAATCACAGCTGGGTCAAGTTTGACGTAAACCGCGAACCGCTCGGGTACAGGGTGGTGACCAACTTTACCACCACGGGCCGCGTGGAGGACCGCAAGGGCGTGGACCGCTATGTGAAGGCACACCGGATCCTTGCCTCTACCGATGTTCCCATGAGCGAATGGGACCATGACTTCCTTATCCGGAACATTTCCTGCTCCGGTGCACCCATCATGCGGGACATCACTTCCTGTGCAGTCGTATTTGAGGGAAAAACCATGTGGGCCAGTCTGGGAAAACCTGATAAGGTGCCCTGCAAACCCTATACATTATAAAAAGTCCTAAATAAATCCCGAAAAATACTTATATTTGCAAATCTAAAGGAAAATCACAACAATAATTTAATTATATGTCAGATCCTAAATTGATTTCCAAGATTCCGGAAGGACCGCTCAAGGACAAATGGTCCAAGCGCAAAGCCGAAATCCGTATTGTTTCTCCGAACAACAAGCGGAAACTGGAAGTGATTGTGGTGGGTACTGGTCTTGGTGGTGCATCCGCAGCTGCCTCTCTGGGCGAGATGGGATACAACGTCAAGATTTTCTGCATCAGTGACTCCCCCCGCCGTGCACACTCCATCGCTGCACAGGGTGGTATCAATGCTGCCAAGAACTACCAGAACGACAACGACTCCGTTTACCGTCTGTTCTATGACACCATCAAAGGTGGTGACTACCGTTCCCGCGAGGCCAACGTGTATCGTCTGGCCGAGGTAAGTGCCGCCATCATTGACCAGTGCGTGGCTCAGGGCGTTCCTTTCGCCCGTGAGTACGGCGGATACCTGGCCAACCGTTCCTTCGGCGGCGTGCAGGTGAGCCGTACTTTCTATGCCCGCGGACAAACCGGCCAGCAGCTGCTCCTGGGTGCCTATGCTTCCCTGAACAAGGAAATTGCTGCAGGTTCTGTCAAGAGCTATCCCCGTCATGAGATGCTGGACCTCGTCATTATCAACGGTGAGGCCAAGGGTATCATTGCCCGTAACCTCGTGACCGGTGAGATCGAGCGCTTCGGTGCCCATGCCGTGGTACTGGCTACCGGTGGTTATGGCAATACCTATTTCCTTTCCACCAATGCCATGAACTCCAACGGCAGCGCCGCCATGCAGGCCTACCGTAAGGGCGC
>CACXNH010000201.1 GCA_902768955.1 uncultured Bacteroidia bacterium
AACATGACTGAGCTGTCTCAACATAAGAGGAAATCCATTGACTGGGCGCTGATAGGGGTGTATCTCCTGCTGGTGCTCATCGGCTGGGCCAATATCTTTGCCGCCACCCATACGTCGGAGGCGGGCTCCATCCTGGATTTCTCTACACGCGCGGGCAAGCAGTTTGTCTGGATCCTTACCGCACTGGGGCTTGCGGCCATCATCCTGTTCCTTTTGCCGGCAAGGCTCTGGGAGGGGATCTGTATTCCGCTGTACGGGGTTGTGCTGGGGCTGCTGGTGCTGGTGATATTTGTGTCGTCCAACATCAAGGGGTCGCATTCCTGGTTCAGCCTGGGACCGGTCAGTTTCCAGCCGGCAGAAATATCCAAGATTACCACTTCCCTGCTTTTGTCGTGGTGGGTGAGCCAGCAGGGGTTCCGGATGACGCGTATCCGGGACTTTCTCATATGCTGCGCCATCATCGGCGTGCCCATGCTGGTGATTATCGCGGAGAGTGAGACGGGCAGCGCCCTGGTGTATATCGGATTCATCTTTGTGCTGTACCGCAAGGGGCTGTCGGGTTGGTGGCTGGGGCTTATCGGCCTTATTATTGTGCTGTTTATCACCACGCTCACTACGTCTCCGTACTGGTCGGTGGTGATCCTGATCGGGGTGCTGGTTGCCTGCAATGCCTATATGCAGCCGGCCCGCTTCTGGCAGCGGATGGCCATTTGCGGAGCGGCCGTGCTGGTGGTGTCGCTCCTTCCCAGTCTGCTGGAGTGGCTCTCGGGCATGGTTTCGGCCCGGATGGACTACCTCACAAATCGTATATGGGTTCCGACAGCCCAGGAGACCGGAAAGTATTTCTGGAGCTTCATTACCCGTATACGGCCGCTCTATGTGATTCTGGGCGGGGCCGGGGTGGCTATCCCGCTGCTCATTTACTGGGCCTACAAGAAGAAAGATACGTTCCTGGCCGTTTCCATTGCGGCTTTCGTGGCCGGTGTCCTGCTGGTGTTCTCTACCGATTATATCTTCAACAACGTGCTGCAGGACCATCAGCGTTCCCGTATCGAGGTGCTGCTGGGGATGAAAGAGGACCTGGCCGGTGCAGGATACAACGTGAACCAGAGCAAGATTGCCATTGGCAGCGGCGGGCTCTTTGGCAAGGGCTACCTGCAGGGCACCCAGACTACGTTTGGCTTTGTGCCGGAGCAGAGTACGGACTTCATCTTCTGCACGGTGGGAGAAGAGTGGGGTTTTGTGGGATGCCTGGTGGTAATTCTGCTGTATGTGTTCCTGATTGTGCGCCTTATCATGGACGCCGAGCGGTGCCGGGGCCACTTTGCCCGCGCGTATGGATACTGCGTAGCGGCGTGCGTATTCATGCATCTGTTTATCAATGTGGGCATGACCGTCGGCCTTATGCCCGTGATTGGCATTCCCCTGCCGCTGCTTTCCTACGGCGGGTCCTCGCTGTGGGCGTTCACCATTTTGATTTTTATCTTCCTGGCGCTGTACCGGGACGAGAAGAAGTACTTCTAAGGGCTCCGGCGGGGCGGTTTGGGGTTTCAAATCCCGTTCTTCTCGCGACGTGATGTGTAATTGCTTGGCTTTCAATGTGTTACGCAATTTCTCCCCGGAATTTTCGACCGGGAGAAATTTCATATTTTACTGTCAATCAACGCATTACACATCACGCCTATTTTTATTGCCGTACCAGAAAAAAACACTATCTTTGCACTCCAACACCCCGCCTTGGTGGTGGAATGGTAGACACGAGGGACTTAGACCAGTTCTTTGAAATAATTATTTGTAAGAGACGAAAGTTAATTCTATCTTTGCCTCTACCATGAAGAGTCATTATACTAAAGAAGACGTCATTGTAGCGGTGGCAGAGAACAAATCAATTGCCGGAGTACTTCGACAATTGAACTTGCGCCCTATTGGTGGTAACTACAAGACAGTCCATCATCTTATTAAAGAATATGGATTGGACACCTCTCATTTCACAGGACAAGGATGGAACGTTGGCCTTGAGTTTAAGCCCAAGAAGGCCATTACGGACAAAGAAGTCTTTGTTGAAGAATCGAACTATCGTTGTTCCTGGAGATTGAGAGAACGCTATAGAAAAGCAACTGGGATTAACCACTGTGAAGTGTGCCAATTATCGGAATGGCAAGGACAGCCGATTCCGCTTGAGATACACCACAAAAATGGCAATAATACGGATAATCGCATGGAGAACCTCATGTTATTATGCCCCAATTGCCATGCCCTTACAGACAATTATAGAGGAAGAGCACAATTGAGTGCACTCTCTGAAAAGAGAGATGTAGAATGCCGTAAATTCAAGGAAACCTTAACGAAGATAGTCGAAGGCAATCTTGAGCCAAGCCTTTGAAAAAGGAAGGTGCAGAGACTAGACACGGCACACCTAAAGGGCATTGCCCCACGGTGAAGGAATAGTCCAGACCACAAACAGATACTGGTGGCGAAAGCCATAGTGGTACGAAAATCCCTTGGCCCGAAAAGGCCGTGCGGGTTCGATTCCCGCCCGAGGCACAAAAAGAGCTGCGAATATCGCTGCTCAAAATATCTTCGATAAACTGGAGGCCTAATCCCCAGCCCCGCCGGGATTACGCTTCGCTTTTGAAGGTACGT
>CACXNH010000202.1:0-546 GCA_902768955.1 uncultured Bacteroidia bacterium
AGGGGGTTCACTCCTCGCCTTGAAACAATCATGAGGGAACTGTTCATGGAGGTCTGGAGGAGGTTCACAAGCCTCACCCCGCGGTCCAGGGCGAAGATGGCCTGCGTTACTGGCAGGGTGGTGGCCTGGATATGGTTTTTGCGCATACGGTCCACGGCGCTGCTGCTGGCATTGGGGTGCTCTATTACCACGTCAAGGCCTTCTTCCTTGTAATAGCCAAGCTCCAGAGCGGCGTAGTAGCCGGCAAACTGGGACTGGGCTGTCCACTGGGGAGTGAACACTATGGTGTTGTCCGCTTTGCTTTGAGAGCGTAGCGGAAGGGCCAGGGTAAGAGCCAGTATTATGGCGGTGAGCCGTGGATTCATTCCTTGGTGGGTTCTTTATCCCACAAAGGTAAGAAAAATTTTGGACGGTATGAAACCAGAGTGACAAGAATGATGGCCTGGCTAACGGCAAAGGATGCAAAGATGCCGTCGGCCCCCCAGACAAGTCCAAGGACAAGGGCGGTAAAGCACTGAGTCACAAGCTCTCCGTAAATGAACAGCC
>CACXNH010000202.1:612-3241 GCA_902768955.1 uncultured Bacteroidia bacterium
AGAAGGCTGCGTCGGCCCTGTCAAGATAGAGGGAGGTGACAATCGGTGCGGCAAAGAACAGGGCTGTGGCGAAGATGGCCACCACCCCGAAAGAATGCCTGTATCCAAGGCGTACGGCGTCTCCGAGGCCAGCTGTGTCATGCTTCCCGTAACTGAGGGAGGTGAGTGTGAGGACAGCGGCGGAGAGGCCCACTACAGCGCTCAGGACCATGGAGGAGAGGTTCCTCTGGATGGCCATGGCTGCCATGGCTGTGGATCCGGCCATATTGACCACAAGTATGTTGATTATGACAAGTGAGAACATCCTGGCAATCATCCTCACGCTGGTTGGAAGGCCTGTAGAGAAGAACTGGGGGAGGGAAATTCCCTTAATTGACTTTGGATCTATGCTGAAGATTCGCTTGCGGCCGGAGAAATACAGCAGGAACACCGCAAGTCCCAGGGTATAACTGATGCTTGTGGACATACCCATGCCAAACATCCCTCCGCTGAGGAAATGGATGTTTATGTAGTCAAAGGCAATGTCGGAGACGGCCATCACGGCGCTTCCAATATGTACCAGGCCCCATTTGCCCTCTATCTGAAGCACGGGGACCAGCACGATGAACATCACAAGAGGAATGGTTCCGGGGGCTATGCCGCGTAGGTAATCGGCCGCAAGGGGCCTTATGGCACCGCTGCCGGAGCCAAGCATGAGTGCTGTCCAGGAGGGGAATGCAAGGCCGATGACCGTGAACACGGCCCCAATGATAAATGCGGTTGTGATGGCTAAGTTGAAGTAGCCGTTGGCTTCCTTTGGCCGCCCTTCCCCTATTGCCATGGGGCAGGCGTGCTGGATGGCTGCCGCAATCAGGTAGCAGAAGATGCAAAGGAAGGTGAAAACCGGGGCCGATACTCCGTGCGCCGCCATGGCGTCGTTGCCAAGGAATTTACCCACGTACATGCCGTCTATGAGGCCGCAGAGTGCATCGGCCATCTCGGAGACAATCAGAACAAACATTGTCTCCATGAAACGGCGGCGTGTCTCACGCGGTATGTGACGGATCTGCGGCACCTCCCTTCCCTAAAAACTGTAGTAGAGGCCAAGGGAAAGAGCCTCTCCGCTCAAAGAGAAGCCAAGGTTACGGGTTTCGGAGTCCCAATCCAGCCTGCCCAGATGGCACATCACGGAAAAATTGTCTGTTAGTGACACTTCTATGCCGGGGGCCAGATATGGGTTGTAGATAAACTGGTTTTTAGGGTCTTCCTGGTTGAAATACATAGCATACAGAAGCCCTATTCCGGCCTCGGCGAAAAGGGATACGGGGCCCGCGGAGAAGATGTAATACTCCGCGTAGGGGGTGATGCCCAGTCTCATGGAAGAAAGGCCGTCAGCTTTGTTGGTGTAGGTGTTTATGTTGAGGATTGCGCCAAAATTCCAGTCTCCAAGGCCGTAGCCAATGTCGGGGGAAACGGCAAGGGAGGTGAAACGGTCATCGGTGAATCCGGCGTGAAAACCAATGCTTCCACCAACGTATAACTGGGCGTTGGCCTGCTCTGAGAGGCCAAGGAGAGCGATAATCGCTATTATGATGGTCTTTTTCATACTGACTTGATTAACCTACGGGGCCGCCGAATGTGTAGAAGAACCAGTTGCGGAACTTCCGGAATATGTTAAAGCGCTTCACTTCCTCTATTGTTACCTCACTGCAGTGCGTGGTGATATCGGCCAGGAAACGCTCTGCGGCCTCCCTTGTTATGTCTTCGTCGTAGATTATAGCCTCGTTCTCATAATTGAGGAAGAAGCTCAGATTATCCATGTTCACTGAACCAATTGCCATGAGGTAGTCGTCGGACATGAACTGCTTGGCGTGCATGATGCCGCTGTTCCATTTAAAAATGCGCACACCGGCCTCCAGAAGGTCCTTGAACATGAATTCGGCGATGTACTCCTCCATAAATACGTCACTTACGCCCTGCACTATCCAGCGGACGTCAACACCGCGCCGGGCCGCCTCCTTGAGGGCGCTCAGGGTGGATTTTGGCGGGGGAGTGTAGGGGGAATAAATCCAGAAATAACGCTTAGAGTTGGTTATGGCCCATTCGAAGAGGTTCCTCATGGGGAGTTTTTTGTCAATGGGAGAGTCATGGACCACCTGAACAGTCTTGCCGCGGTGCTGGGTGAGGCCGGGGACGTTGTCCTCTGCGGCAGCCTTCTGGAGATCCTGGTCTATGTGGAGCGGCTTGGCCTGAGGGTTGAGCCGGAGCTGGTTCTCCATGTAAATGGTGGCGATGTGCTCTATTACCGGACCGGTGATCCTGACATCGGCATCCCTCCAGGAAGTGAAATACTTGTCCTGGATGTTGCGGCCGCCAAGGTATGCGGTTGCGCCGTCCACCATCAGGATTTTGCGGTGGTCACGGTGCGTTCCGGCCGGAGGGACCAGACCGTCTAGAAACCATACGGGTTTGTAGAAACTGTTGAAAAGCACACCGGCTTCTGGGAGCTTCTTGAGGGCCTTGAGGTTCTTGGAAGTTTCTGCCGCCCTGTCCACCATTACCCTTATGTCCATTCCTCCCTGGGCCTTGTCTTTAAGGATGTCCAGGACAATTACGCCGGCAGAGTCTGCGCAGATGCGGTAATAGTCCA
>CACXNH010000203.1 GCA_902768955.1 uncultured Bacteroidia bacterium
GAGAGTGCCGGGCTTTTGTTTTGAGAAATAATTACTATATTTGTCGCTAAACGTAGTAAATTATGAAAAAGTTCACACTCCTCATGGCTGCCGCAGCCAGCCTTCTTCTTATGAGCTGCAACAAGGACAACGAATACGCAAACAGCATCCTGGGTACCTGGGAAGGCTATTCCCGTTCAAAGACCCTTACCAAAAATGGACAGGCTGTATCGGCCGAGACGTACCTGACAGACCTCATCAGCTGCGGTGAGATGGAAGCACCCAAAGATGACAAGGAAAGAGCCGAACTCCTCGAAGATATGAAAGAGTACCTCTATGACGAGTACCTCATGAAAGGGGACGAAGACCTCACCATCACCTTTGACAAGGATGGCAAGTGCACTTCCGTCTATATGGACGAAGAGCCCATCACCCACACGAGTTCCTACACCATCAAAAACGGGCAGCTCATCCTTACCGAAGGATCAGAGACACAGACTACCAATATCGAAAAGCTTAACGGCAAGGAAATGGTACTGGGATATGACAATCCCCATTCCTACCATGTAGAAGAGCCGCTCATCAAACTTGGCTACAGCACCTACGAGCGCGTCACTTTTGTGAAGAAGTAGTGCTCTTATTCAGCAGATGGACACTGCCGGCAATCAAGGCTGCGACCAGCAAAAAGGCCAGGGCCGAGTTGAAGGCATCACCCATGCGGATTTTCAGAAGGAAAATGCCGTAATTGAGAGCAAACAGGAAAATCCCGCCGACAAGGCCCACGCCCAGCGCCCGGACCGTGCCGGCGGGATTATCTTTCCAGGACTTTTGCCGAAGGATTCTGCGGCCGATGACGCAAAGCGGTACCAGGCCGATGAGGATGGCACCACAAAGCGCCAGGGTCTTCTGCGCCTTTGCGGCGGCTTCGGCTTCCTGGGCCCTTCTCTCCGCCTCCCGGGCCCGTTCCAGGATGGCCCGTGTCTCCGGCGTGATGTAATCGGCGTACAGTTCCTCGGGCGTCTGGGCGGCGGTGCTCCAGCCCAGCATGAGGAGCGTTAGAAGGAATAAACAGCGTCTCATTCGAAATCAAAGTAAGCGGCCGTAAGAATCTTCTTACTGTCTCCCGGCAGGTCGGCATCGTGCTCCTTGATGAAGTGCTCGGCCAGGAGGATGTCCGGGATGGCGGTCCATTCATTGTAGGCCACCAGAACCACGATCATATTGCCTTCTTTCAAAGCGGCCTCGGCCACAGGCATTCCTTGATAGGCCTGCCAGGCGGGCCCATCACAGGGAACATACCGGTCCAGGAAAATCGGATAGGTTTCATCCCAGCCGTCCGGCATATAGAAGACCATTTTGTAGCGGGACGATGTGTCTTCGCCGGCGTACACGACATCGGCTACCACCGTGAAATTCCGAAAACTTTCATCTTCAAATCCTATCCGGGAAAGATAAACATCCCCGGTAACTTCTGTAAAATAGCGTTTCTCTTTGCAGCCGAAAAGAAGCAGGAGTGTCAGCGGAAGAAGGAATAGCAGTCTTTTCATGGCATTATTCTTTAACGAGTCTGACAGGGTATTTTCTCTGCCCCAGGCTGGTCTCCCCCAGTTCCTCCCAGGTGTAATAGCCATCCCGGTTGGGCGCTTGGAGCAGGGGATTCAGGATGATGACTTTTAGGTAACACCCGTCAGAGCCCGCAATGCCAAAGTCCCTCGCCGAGCGGCTTCCAATGGGGTAGAGGAAGGATATGCTGTTCCCGTTTTTCGCGGTAAAGACCACCCACTCTTCCCCATCCTTTTCCAGGACGCTCTGCGTGCAGCCCTCGCGGAGTTCCTTGATTTCTGCCAGCGTGGGCAAGCGCCAGCCATCGGGAATGGCTGTTTCCGGGGCAGTATCCTTATCGGCCCACTGCACGCTAAGTCCCAGATCCACGGCCCCAGGTGCTTCCTGGGCACAGGCGCACACTGCACTTAGCAGCAGTGACGCAGCAATAAGAGCAATCTTTTTCATAGGCTTTAATCATCTACACGGCCCGTTCCGCGGCAGTCCGGGCAATTCCACTCTTTGACTCCTGTCTGGCCACACTGGCCACAAGGCTGATTGCCGGCACCGCCACAACTGGTACAAGTGATGGAACCGGTTCCGGAACAGCGCTCACATTTGATGGAGCCGTCCCCGCCGCAGTAACGGCATTCGTCATTACGTCCATGGCAATGCGGGCAGGTGTAACTGCCGCCACCGCCGCATACTGTACAGCGGATGCTCTTGTGGCCATTACAAAGGGAGCAGTCTCTCCATCCGCGTCCTCCGCAGAAGGAGCAGTTTTCGGTAAGTTTTCCGGTGCCGTCGCATCGGGAGCACTCGCGGTCGCCAGAAACCATGGCAGTAAGCAGGATAACACCCGCCATGACCAAAGCAAGTGAAAGTACCTTTTTCATACGTTTTAGTGTTTTCTGCAAAGGTATTCTTCTCCGACCTTTTTCTTGTGGCGGAATCCGCTACAGTGTGCTGATTGACAAGGTTATTTCTCCTTGCAACCGCGCACACCGACCTTTCTGACGAACAAAAGCAGGTTTTGGCCGTTTTCCTGCTTAAGATCGTCATCACTGACGAACAAAAGCAGGATTTGGGCCATATTATG
>CACXNH010000204.1 GCA_902768955.1 uncultured Bacteroidia bacterium
CAGCCCTCAGTGGCATTGAACCAGCTCTTGGCATAAGCTTTCCACTGCGGTTGCACGATGGCCATATTATAAAGGTAGTTAAGATAGGGCATGTGCATCTCGCTGAGGTTCATCAACTCAGCCGGCCAGTAGTTCATTTGGATGTTGATGTTAGCGTGGATATCGCTGTTCCAGGGCGGGTTGTTCTTGTGGTTCCAGATGCCCTGCAGGTTGTTGGGGAGGTCCATGCCACGCGAACTAGCGATAAGCATATAGCGTCCGAGATGGAAATAGAGCATCTCCAGCATACGTGCATGCGCTGAGGTCTTGAGGGTTGCGTCCGTCAGACTGGCATAGGTATTAATCAAATCCTCAGTGGTCTTGGTGTTGATGGCGCCCTCAAGGTCGAGGCGGCATCGGTCGAAGAGGGCATGATAGTCTTCCGCATGGTCGGCATAAACAGCCTCCCATCCCTTCTCGGCTGCAGCATCCACAGCAGCCTTCATGCGGGCCTCGATTTCTTTCTTCGACCCTTTTATGTAACCGGAGGCAACAGGGTCATAGTTAGTACCTGCGGCAAGATAGATAATGATTTCATCGGCGCCATCGACATGCACACCCTTCTCATCGGTTGTCACGACGCCACCCTTGGCCACTACCTTCATGCGGGCACTATAGGAAACGGTAGCCAGGGCGCCGCTGAAGGAGCCCTCGCCAGCGTCATAGCTACCCCGCACATTGTGGGCGTTCCAGAGATAAATACGCTGGAAAAGCTGTCCCGGCACGGAGGCCACCGTGCGGATGGCGATTACCTTATCAGGGAAGGAGGAGATATACTCCCGCTTGAAGCGGCACATGTCGGCCGCTCCAGCCGCAGCACTCATCCACTCTGCCGTCGCCACAGCATCTTCGAGGTTTAGCGTACGGACATAGTTGGCAGCACGCTTGGCATAGGTAGAACCAAAGCGGTCTGCTGTATCTTCGATATAGAGGTGTCCGAAGTTCTGGTAGCCGCCTCCACGGTCGTAGTTCGTGGAGGAGCCCGACCAAAGCGTCTTCTCATTGAACTGCACCAGATCCTGGTGAATGCCTCCATAAATCATGGCGCCTAATTCGCCGTTGCCGATAGGTAAGGCATATTCCATCCAAGGGTCACTGACGGTCGCCGCCGTGACAGGAGCCGTGTACCACATTGTGAGCGGTTTCTCAGGCCGATATGTGCTGTATGGCGCTGTTCTCCATTCAGTAAGCTTCGCCGGCAGGGGGTCGGAGTCGGGCAGCGTGGCGGGGTCGATGAACACGAGCGGATTGTTGACATCGCCGGCATTCCAAGAGCCTAACTTCCTGCCAACGCCGGCACCTTGGTGCTGGTTCATGCTCTTCCCGCTAATACTCTGGGACTGTATCTCCCACGCTGGTGCGTAGGTGGTGTTGGTTGTTGCCACCAACTTCAGGGCACCCGTACGTGAGGCGGATGCGGAATAGAACGAGCCGTCGAAATAGGCGTGGCGACCATTCTGGCTGATGATTTCACAATTGCTCTGCGAGCCTACAAGCTTCCACAGTTGCGAAGCGTTGGTTTTGTCCACAGCGGCTGTCTGCAGGTTCGCAGCTTCGCCCATATCCTGCAGGGCGGCTCCCCCATTCTTGAACTGGATGATATACCAAACCTCATTTCCGTCAGTACTGAAGGTCGGTAATGTCTGAGCACACAAGGAGCATGCACTCAACATGAAAAAGATGAAGAGAGAGGAAAATCTTTTCATAAGTCGGTTAGTTTTAAAGGAAGTGCCCGGAACGGGAATCGAACCCGTACGGCCATCACTGGCCAAGGGATTTTAAGTCCCTCGTGTCTACCAATTCCACCATCTGGGCGGGGATTGCGGGGGCAAAGGTAATGAAAAGTTGAAAGATTATAGTTGAAAGTTGAAAGTTTTTTTAGAAAAGACTTCATTTTTCACTTTTCCCTTTTCATTTTTCACTTAAATCCGTACTTTTGCACCCGCAATGCGTGTACTTATCGTCAATACCTCTGAACTCACTCATGTTCTTACCTCCTTAAGATTTGTGACAAAAGAAAAACCCTCCGGGCAGTGACGCCCGAAGAGCCAGAAGTGCTCCATTGACGGAAGGAGCAGCCGAGATACGAGGATCACCTCCTCTCACTGATTCGTTTTGGTCAGCTGCTTGTAGATCTGGTTTACACCGGTTGCTGCAAGCCCGGACACGATGCCGACTGCGAGGGCGTTGATGATATCCTTGGCTGGGAAGTCCGGCATGAGATACAGCCCGGCGATGGCAGATATCATAACCCGTTCGCCCTTGTTTTTTTCGTATTCAACCGGGATTCCGCGCAGAACCGCTTCCACTGCCTCCATGCATTCTTTGCTGCACAGAAACACAAAATTATCCCCGCCAAGCCGACAGACAAATCCGGTCTCGCCGATTATCTCCTCCAGCGCCGAGATATAGTTTCTCATCAGAATGTTGCCTGACGCTCTCCCGATATCCCGGTTTATTCTGGACAGGTGACGGAGATTGAATCTGCCCGCCCCTTTACCGACCAGCTGTCCCTCCCGGGCAAGCCCGCCGATATGACTGAAATAATAGCGGAGATTCCGATACCCTTCATC
>CACXNH010000205.1 GCA_902768955.1 uncultured Bacteroidia bacterium
GGGGCACGAACACGATGTCCGCACCGAAGAGGTGGAGAACCATCGCCAGTTCGTATTGCCTTTCAACGGAAACGGCTCCTACACGGATATCTACCTGCTTCCGCTTCCCTGCTGATTACAGTTCAAACACCACAGAGGAGTTGCCTCCGAGGGTGAGGGTCTTGTCTTTGACGGTGCCCGAACCCAGGAGGGCGATGGGCTTGTCCATGGAGTCGTTCACCGTGAGTTTCGCCTCGATGGAAGACACGTTGTGGATGACCAGGAGCTTCTGGCTGCCGGCCGTCATATACCAGGAGGCGATGGAATTGCCGGAGAGGCTAGATTTTGTCATAGTCCCCGTTGCAAGGGCAGGATAGCCATTACGGAGCTGTCCCCAAGTTTTATATACATTTAGAAGAGAAGCCGCGTCTGATTCTTGAGTTGCCACGGATATGGCCCCGGTAAGCATATTATTATCTACCTTATTATTGACACCCTTTTTGGCTATTTGAGTAGCTGACGCATCCCAAACAATGGGAGCACGAAGATATTCATCGTCGAGTTTATCATTATCATCGACTCTCCAATACCCTAACTCCTCACCTTGATAAACAAAAGGTTTTCCTTGAGTAGTTAACAACATCGCACAGGCTTGCTTTTCCTTTGCGATATTCCTTCCAAGATCATCTGCAGCACGATAAAAATTAAGCCACTCCTCTTTTTTGTAAGGGTTCTGTTTAGCTTTAATGCTGGATTTATCATGGTTTGTCATAAAGAAAGAAGTTATAGCCGCGGGTTCGCTAACGCGGTGAGCGGAATGATCGTTAATGTAACCAATGACTTTGGAAGCATAGTCACTCCCATTCCCACTATTCACAGCCGGCTGGAGGGCCGCCCACCAAAAATCGAATTCGAAGCACGATGGAAGGCCGGCATAATACTGTTGCTCTTCAGCATGACCGCCATGCCAGGCCTCTCCTACCATGAAGATGTCATCTGAATGTCCGTTAGATTTATATGCAGCATTTACTGCCTTATACCATTTATCCAAGAACTTCACATTAGCACTCGTTGAGGCCCCATAAATCCACACTACGGCATCCAGGCGGAAGCCGTCCACACCCATATTCACCCACTTGGTGGCCGATTCCACGGTGGACTGGAAGGCCCTGGAGTTCTCACAGGTATCCGGATCCCCGTAGTTCAGGTCCGGCATACTGCCGTCAAAAGCGGCGAAATAGGAATAGGCCTCTCCGAAAACGATATCCGCCGCCGTGCTATTGTCCAGCGGGAAGGGTTGCCCTAATGTAATCGTACTCTGACCGGCTTTTCCGCCATATTTTGTACCTCCATCCCAAGTGGTGTTGGAAGTACGGACCAGGAATCCCCAACTGGTATCTACATCAAGTGTAATTTCAAAGATATTGGTGGACGTCTCATACATTCCCTGGCTCTCGGAGAAAGGACCAACGTGTATCCACCTCTTGGCTCCGCTCTTATTGGATTCCTGTGCATCCTCCGTGGTTTGCGTAACCGTCACATACTTGGTACTGCCCGTCCAATCAACCTTAAAATGTAACCTTCCTTTATAACCAATATCACCTCCGCCCAGCGAATGCCAGATCCCCATCCCTCCAATAGCTTCTTCGGGGTAATACTCAGAGGACAGAACATAATAGTCCTTGTAAGGACTGTTTTTTGGATCAGTCTTAACACTTTGGAACCATTCAGTTCCGGTTCCACTGTGATTAAGCACATAATCCATATATATTTTAATGCCCCTGGCATGAGCCGCATCTAGAAGATCCTTGAAATCTGCCTCTGCTTTTTCTACAGTATGACTTCCTACGGCATACAATGGATTCAAAGAGAAGTAATCATTCACATCATAGGCATGATAGGTGGAGGTAGGATGCGCAGGAGACAGCCATAATGCGGTTATCCCTAGGCTTTCCAAATAAGGTAACTTCTCCTGAATACCCTTGAAATCGCCAATTCCATCACCATCGCTATCGGCAAAGCTGTAGATAAGAAGCTGATAAGTGGTAGATGCTCGTTTTTCACCATCCAAGTGCGGCTGCGGCACAATGGCCTTGGGCTCTTTCTTTTCCCCGGCGCCCTGGCTCACAGAAACCTCCTTGGAAAGGGATCCACTGGTTATCTTCAGTTTTCCCTCCCTCGGATCAGGGCCATTCGCATCCACACTCACACTGATAACTCCATTACCATTTCCGGAAGACGGAGCAATGTGCAGCCAGTTATCACCGGTAGACACGGCCCAACTGCCGGAGGTTGTCACCTGAACGGACTTGGGAGCCGCCTCATTTCCGGAAAAAGACAGCGTGGCAGGGCTTACCGCCAGAGTATTCTCAGAAGGAGTTTCCTTGTTGCCGCAGGCCACTACAGAAAGGACTGCAACCAGTATCCAAAGATGCTTTTTCATATTCATCGATGTTAATTGGCAGACGGGCGTCCGGTCAGGGGCGCCCGTCCGAAAAGAACTAGAATTCGGTCACGGTGATGGTTTCATCGGCCTCCACGTAAACGACCTTGTACACCTGGTCGTTTTCAGGAACGCTGATGTCCGCACCGCCGGCTGTAACTGCAAACGGAGTACCCAGCGCT
>CACXNH010000206.1 GCA_902768955.1 uncultured Bacteroidia bacterium
GAAGAATACAGAATCTATTAGCCTATGAAACGCATCTTTAGCATTATATTGCTGGCACTGTCCCTTGTTGCCAGCGCCCAGACCTTCACAGGCAGCCCCGCCGCCTGTGCCGATGCTCCCGAATGGGAAGCCGGCCAGAAGCGCTATTTCAACCTCACCCCCGGCGGGCAGCAGGGCAATGTGGTCGTGGTGAAACAGAACGGGCTCCCCGGCCTTTGGAACAACCAGCTCGGAGGATGGATCATGGAGCCCGGCAAGGTGAAGGAGTTGTTCTTTGCCACCGGTCAGATGCTCTTTGCTGTCAATACGGACGGCCGCAGCGGATTCACCCGCCTCCATGGCCTTGACACATTCCACCTGGGCGAAGTGCAGGAGCCGTGGTATCCCTTCGATGAGGTGAACTATTATCCGTCCCGCAGCAATATGCAGTATATCTGCGTACGGATGCAGAGCAAGTGGGCCGTGCTGGGCCCCCAGGATTTCCTGCTTCCTGCCTGCTGGGAGTCCCCGGATGAGGCCATTTCCTACCTGATCGGCGACCACCGGAAGCCGGCCGGGGAAGATCCCGCCGCCTTCATCATGCGCTATTTCATGAATATGGGCACCACCTTGCCCAAGATATCGGCCATCGGCCGCGAACCCGGGAAATGGGGAGTGCTTATTTCTTTGGAGGATACGCCCTATGCCGGGCCTTATTATCTGCCCTCTGTGGCGCCGGGTGATGCTTTGTATTTGGAATATGCCGCTTTCTGCGTGAAGGACGGGTATTTCTGCCTGAGCAATGCCCTCCTCTCTTTTGAGGATGGTTCTCCCCTGTGGTACGATGATGATTCGGCCGTTCCTCCCATCATCCCGCTTAACCAGGTTACGCTGAAGGCGGCCAATTACCCGGCCACCCGGGGCAGTGACGGCGGCCTGTACTTCGGCCCGGGCAGCGAAACATACGGCCTGTGGATCAAGAAAGACGGCACGTTCAAGTTTGGCTGGGTTCCGCTGTATTACAAATGGGACAGCCAGACCTATGTTCCTTTTGACCACCAGGACTGGTATGTGGACGACTGGCGCATCCCCACGGAGATGGGCTTCCACGAGTTCTATTTCGGCTACGATTTGGCGAGCTTTCTTGCCAATCGGGATGGCTACGACCAGGATGCCATTATGGAAAAGGCCCGGAAGATCTACTTAAAGCACAACTTCGAGTTCACCGAGCGCTATCCCATGTCGGCCGAGGGCTACGACACCTCCCGCAAAGCCCTGAAGATGGTCTTTGCGGAACAGGTGTGTCCACCCATCTGGATCCCCATGACCGAGGCCGAAGCCAAGGCCCTCCTGGCCTCGGTGAAAAAGTACGGGGTTGACAACCACGCGTGGTACTACACCCGCGGCCTCGACGCCGAAGGGTATGATATTGTTCTTGAGGCCGTTGTGGGCTACGACCGCGGCAAAGTCTTCCGCTATAAGAGGTAACTTCGCTGGCTAGGACCAAATTTGCTCATTTTGGTCCTGGCCAGTTCATATTTTGTCCAGCCAGGACCAAATTCCCGTTTTTTGGTCTTCGCCAGCGCGTTTCATCAGTAGCTTCTTGATTTTGGTGGCAGGCTTAATGAACTCGCCTGGCTGTGATTGAATGCCAAGGTGCTTGTTGAACACTTCGGAAATAACAGAAGCAATTGCCTCAGGAGTACGATCCTTGGACACACGTTGGGATATTTCCCTGGACGCTATGTCAAAATCATCGGAACCCAACTCATCTATGACACTCTTGACAATAAGGAACACGCATCTGTCTCCGGGGCCATGCGAGTCTTTCGGATTATAGATGTTGGGAAATGCGAAGTGGAGACCAAGTTCTTTTTGTTCCGGATAGTAATTTAGGAACAAGATGATGCACAATGAAGAAGACTGGACTTTTACAAGCTGAAAATCCCAGAAGTTGTATTTGTCACTGTTGCCGAGAAGGAAGTCGGTTAATTGGGCCGCCGATAAATGATCCCCAGTATTCCATATCTCATCATATGATGGCCACGGGGATAGTTCCGAAACCAGCTTAACCACATATCCGCTGGGCTTAGATACAGCAAAAGCTGTATCGATGTTGTCCATAAAGAAAGCATCAACCCTTGTCAACAACTGCTCAATATAATCCCGTGTAATCTCCATGCGAAGTAGAATACTATTCAACTCCCACTATTGCCCAGTAATGTAAAACCTGGCTGCGGGGTTTTCTGCAATACGTTGAGACGTTCCGTCTTCGAAGAGTAGATCCGGGCACGGAGTTCATTCTTAGTATATGACCTCGTTTCCATATCCAGTTCCTTTGGCTATTATATCCTGAATGCCTTTTGGCACAAATAGATTCCATTTGGGGATAAACTCCAAGGCTTTATCTCCGCTTGTAATCTTATTCTTAACACCATTGCCTTTGATACGGCACGTTTTCAAAAAACGCTGGCCTATGCCATTGGTGCTTTGAAAGAGGGAGAGCAGATAGCCCGTCCGGCTCCAAAGTGAAGAATTGCCATATGCCTCGAGGCAT
>CACXNH010000207.1 GCA_902768955.1 uncultured Bacteroidia bacterium
GGTACGTGTTCGCGAATGTCGTATGAGGGGAATTCACTCAACAGGATTTGCTTGAAATAGGTCTTCCATTCAGCGGAAGTCTTTTCCTTTACCACAGACGGCTCAACGGGTCGCGGAGAGGCCTGCCGGATGGGTCGCTCGTTCTTTTGGGCGTCATCCATGTAGTTCTTGGCGACTCCCACTAGTTTTAGTAATAATTTAACGAAATCCATTGTACTTGTGTTCTACCAGAGTTTTTAAATAGTTGGTCACAAATGTACAACATTTTTGTTGATTACCAAACGTTTTATGAAAAAACTTTAGCATTGTGAAGTTGAAAAGGCTATAGCTTCTTGCGACCTTTCGCCCCACTTCTTCCCTCAGAAAAGACAACGTGTTGCGTCAGTGATTTCAACGTGTTGATTTGCCCGTTTCAACACGTTGTCTTTTCTTGCCCATTTCATGTCTCTGCGAGACTCCTTCGCTACCCCCGTTATCCGCTAACCCATAACCGCTAACCGCTTTCGTTTTTGTAGTTAAGGAGTTAAGAAGTTAAAGAAGTTAAGCCGAATGTATTAGACCGGGTGATTGTAAATGGTAAATGGGATTCCGCCAGATCAGCTACTGGAGCGCATGAAATGTAGGAATGAAACTTAAATGTTGGTTCTGCGCCAATTTCATCTTCTATTCTGTCTCTTGACTCCAGGCTTTTGACCATCAACCATCAATGTCATCGTTGAATCATCACCCTGCCACCTTGGATATAGATTCCCTTCGTGGGTTTCTGCTGGAGTCTGCGGCCTGAGAGGTCGTAAATAGAAACAGGGATAAAGGATACTTTAATTCCTTCAATAGCAGTAGGCAGTTCGCTCATGTCACCCTGGGTGTGCATTTCCTTTGTCTTTTGGTATGTTCAAGTTCTCCTGTATGTAAACATTCATACAGCTCTGTGTGTGAAATGGTTCGCCTTCGTCTGACGAGTAGATTGTGTTGTGTTCGATTCTGAGTCCGTCCACCGACTTGGCCGCTACTGCGGGGTGGCCCGAGAGTCGGAAGCAGTTGTTCTGTATGCTGATGCCGCTGTGTACGCACCCGCCGTCCCTGTCGTTCTCCGGAGCAATGTTGATGACGGGTGTGCCGCACTCCTCGAAGCGGTTGCCGCGGATGCATACGTTGCGCACCATCCCCGACTCGTACCAGCTTCTGGCATCGTCGGCTATGAGTATGGCGCTCATCTGCGTGCGGAAGAAGAGGTTGTCCTCGATGAGCACGGGCCGGCGCGTAGTGACCAGGATGCCGCGGGTGGGGATGCGTGCGAAGTAGTTGCCCCGGATGGTCACCTCGGGCGTGTACGTGGCATTCTCCACCGCCAGTTCCTTCCTGTCCCTGATTCCCTGCGGCACGGGTTTTGTCAGCCCCACGATGATTTCCCGCTCGCCGTCCATACGTGCCGTCTTTATCCTGAAGGTGCCCAGGGGCAGGAGCGTGTGCGGGTCGATAAAGTCCACCTCGTTGCCAGCCAACAGGGACTGGAACCCGTACGTCTGGCCGTGCATGTATCTGAGGCGCATCAGGGTGGGAGAGAGGAACTCCCTGACAGCCAAATGAGTACCGTGCACGTTGATGGCATCGTCCTGGGCGCCTGCAAAGCGTGAGTGCTCAATCAAGATCCGTCCCCTGCAACCCGAGAAGTGCAGGAAATCGGCAAATCCGGCACAAGTCCTGCCGCTTCCGGCTTCCGGTTCGAAGGAGAGGTTTCTGTAGGTGAGGTTCTCCGTCATCTGCCCTACGATGCTGAAGTTGCCGGTGAAGGCGACGTGCAGCCCCTCCAGTTCCACGTCACGGCTGTACTGGATCAGTCCGCACACCTCGTCGCGGTAGGAGTCGCGCATCTGAAAGACCCAGCCCCTCTGCACCTCGGGTTTCCTCTCGAAATAGAACCTCACTACGCCCGGTTCCAGTTCCTCGACCTTCTGCGCATCATTCAGGGGCATCCAGCCGCGCCATGTTATCTCGCGCTGGGGGTCATAGATCTGTGCAATTCCCCTGTGCCATGCCCAGCTGTTGCCCACGAAGCTGAGCCGTCCGTCCTCGATGCGATACCTCGACTGCGGATGTATCCTGGCCGTCAGCTGGTGTTCGCTGTCCTCCGTCACCGTCATCTCGGGCACGGTGGGGTCTGCGGCCGTCAGGGTGAAGTTCCTCAGCCTGATGTTCTTGCAGCTGTCGATCACGAAGGCCGTCATCTCGCCGTGCGTCACCAGCCTTGCCCCTCGTCCGTCGATGGTCAGGTTCCTCAGTCCCTTCATCCACAGGCCGATATGTTTGGTGGCGTCGGGGTTCTCCTGTTCTGAGGTGGTGTTCGATACGTGGTAGAGTTTCGGCGTAGCGCTTTGCCGGTAGAGGTGATAGTCGGCGTTCTGCAGCTCGATGACCACTTCCTTGCCGCTGTGTTCGCTAGCTTGGCCGATGCCCTGCTGCAGGAGCCTGGTGGCATCGCCCTGCGCAGCCTCCACGCAGATGCGAACCGGCTTGCCGCCCTTGGCCGACAGCGCGACCAGTGCCGCCAGCATGATGAAAAGAAACCTCTTTCTGAGCATAGTTACCATAGATTGTTAGTTTTTGTAGGTACAAATTTACGGCTAAGTGAGCAAACAAGCAAAACAAATGCAGATTTTATTCTCTAATCCGGGCAGAAGTACTTTCGACGAAGTCACAGGTACGGATAAGTGACCGAAACACCGAACTTGTTTGCCGGCATCGCATTGTTCTGACAGTGCCCTTCTCGGCTTTTTTGCAAATGTTTCTTTGACATGAACGCAAAAATGCCCTACACTCTACACCAGCACCATGTAAGACCTTGAGGGTCAGTAATATGCATGGGTGTAGGGTGGTGTAGGTAGCCTACACCCATGTATCCTATTGACAGACATCGTGTTACGGGGGTCCGGTGTAGGGTGTAGGCTATTTTTGAGTGGATGTGAATTTATGATGAACATACAGATACAGATACATACAGATGTTT
>CACXNH010000208.1 GCA_902768955.1 uncultured Bacteroidia bacterium
ACCGCCCCCAACTCCTGGGGCTACAAACTCTTCCCCGTAAAGCTTGCCGCCACGTTTATCTACATTATTAAGTAGATGAGAAAGTTCCTGCATATTGCTTTTGTCGCCCTGATGGCGCTGCTGGCCCTGCCGGTAGCCGCCCAGGACTACTACAACGTGCAGATAATGGTTTATAACAAGGTCGAGAACAAACTTTTTGATGATGTAACCATTTATTTGTTTGAGACCGAGGCCGAAGGCCGTCAGGCCATGCGTCTTTGGGAGCAGGCTAAAAAGACCAACAAGGAAACAGGTGTATTCTTCTTTGACCAGAACCAGGTGAGTTCCTATGTCCCGGTTAAGGAACTTATGGGTACCTCCTGGCCGGCTGTTGTCAAAGGTGTCTCATCCACCGGTTCACTCCTCGTTACTTCTACGCTGGGCGGTTTCCCGGCAGAGTTAGTAATGGTTCGTGGCCGCCTTGACATCACTGTCAAATTGGATGTACAGGGGGCAGAATTGCTGGATGCGGCCAAACTGACGGCTTCCAAGGGCCCTCGCGCCCGTATTGTTCCGCCTGTAGAAAAGGGGGACACACTTTTATTGAATAAAAACTACCTGTTAGACCAGGAGAAGAACCGGAACTGTGTTGGTAAGACGGACGCCCGCTTTGCCATGCAAAGTTACCTGATTCCTCCCGGAGAACACGCTAACGAAATACAATACCGCGCCGCGTTGGTGATGGATGGCGCGGACTATCATGAGACCCAGCTTCGTCGCATGGGCTATAAAGGGGAGCGCGACCCTATGTTTGATATTGCCTCCCAATCAGATAAATTGACTCCGGAAACCAAGAGCGTCTGGCTCAGGGACAAGATTGTGAAGGATGGAAAGACCAAGGGAGGCTTGGTGATGGCAAATGTGTGGCTGGAAGACTACAACATGGTCTACTTCCGTGATACCGTGGAGGTGGAAGACCTTCGCCGCCTGGCGCGCCCCATGCAGTTCTTGGATTTCGCCCTGGAGTCATTCCAACTAAACCCCGACGATCCCCTCTATGTGAAGGAACCGCACGTGGTGAAAATGGACCGTGAGTTGGATATTTCTGTGAATTTCCAGGTAGGCAAGGCTACCGTTGATCCCAAGGATACGACGAGTATGCAGATGCTCCAGAGCCTCAGGGACATTGTGTATAGTGTTACACACACACCGGGCTCCGAGATGCGCGGTTACAGGATTTATGGTAAGGCATCACCGGAAGGTTCCTACGCAAAGAACGTGGCCTTGGCCCGAGAGCGTATGCAATATATTAAGCGGGTGGTAGATGCAGAGATTAGTCCCTCTGCCCGTATCCACTTTGTTCGCGAGCCGGCGGCAGAAGCCGAGGTGGCCGGCTGGGATGAACTGGCAGACTCCCTGGCTGTGGATTCTACGTATGCCTCTGAGGCAGCCCAAATCCGCCAGATTGTGGCGCAGTATCCCGGCAATATAGACCAGCAGGGGAGTAAGATGCACCAGTTGCCCTTCTACAACACCCTTATTAAGGATAACTTGTCCCGTCTCCGTAAGGTTTCGTTCTTCTATAGCCAGACCGTCCATCGCGAAATGACGCCGGAGGAAATGTTTGACAAATTGCGCAATGACCCGCTGTTCAAGCAGGGTGGTGATGCGGAGCAATTTATGGCCTATGAATTCTGGGTTATGTTGAAGCACGTGAAAGATACGGCGGAATTGGAAACCATCTGCCGCCGTGCGATGGCCCAGGATATTAAGAATCAGAGCCGCCGGGAATTCCGTTGGCCGCTTCCGGCCAATATGCTGGCGGCCTCCTATCTTGAACGGGGGAAGGTGGATACGACCATTCTGGCTCCGTATATCTTTGAAGACGAGAAAATTAACCAGCCTTATAACTTGGGCGACAGCCGGGCGTTGTTGAATTCTGTCCCCGTTGTGGCCAACCAGGTAGCCATGATGCTCCGTGCCGAGCGCTATACCCGTGCCTTGCAACTAGCCATGTTGTTCAAAGACATGGATGACCCTAAGCTGCAACAATTGTATTCCATTGTACGCTGTAAGGCCGGTTACTATGACTCCTCCACCGAGGAGGGGCGTAAGTATTATGAGCAGGTGCGCGCTACATCTCCCCAGAATGCCATTGTGATGGATATGGCCAACAGCTACTTGGCAGAGGTACCGGATTTCCTGGAGCAGATGGACTCCACCAAGGCAGTTACAGACTATTTGCGCGCGCAATACTATTGCATAGACTATTTCACTCAGTCGGAAGACAACACCTTCTCCTCCATGGATGAGGATGTGCAGAAGAAGGCTATCCGTTCGCTGGTGGCTTGCTTCAATAAAGATGCGAAATATATTGAGACCGCCGAGTGCGACTGGTACATCTTCAAGGGTTTGTACGAGAATGCCCTCAAAGAGTACAAGGAGCCCGGTTCCGTGTTGCCTCC
>CACXNH010000209.1 GCA_902768955.1 uncultured Bacteroidia bacterium
CCAAGGGCGCACATTGCTATATTAAGCGTATGGCCTATCAGGACAAGAAGTATGAATGGTATCCATAAGACGGCATTGTGGCCGTCTCCAAGCACCATCAGGCCCATGTCGTTGAAGGCCATTCCAAGCATGCTGCCGGCAAGTCCCAGTGCGTACAGGCGGAGGTAGCTGAGTACGTCTCCCATAAGACCGGTAATCATATTGTAGGTGTCCCAGAGGCCCATGCCTACATTGGCCAGTTTGTTGCGATTGGGGTTATTGAATACAAAGATACCAAGGGCACTGACAACGCCAAGGGCTATCACTATCCATTTGGTAACATCCGAATCCAGCACACCGGCCAGCGCAAAGGCTGCCACGGTGACACCTCCTACTATCAGCAGAGTCCATCCCCATGTCCCCAGGGAGGCATAAAAGCCCTTGGTCATGGTCTCATGGATGGTTTTGACCACCATGGCAAGGCATATGTGAAGTATACCCACAACCAGTGCCAACACCATTGTAGCATCGTTGCCGGCTATCTGGGCCGGGAGGAAAATGCCCTTTATGGGGGCAAAGACCTGCCACTGCGAGATATCCATGGAGAAGAAGGTGTGGAAAAGGAAGCCGATCACCGTAGTAGCAGCTCCCAGAATAACCACCAGTGGGGCCATATCCTTGAAAGAATCCACTTTCTTCAGGAGAAAGCCAGCCGCTACCAGCACCAGTCCGTAGCCGCAGTCGCCCATACAGAAGGCGAAGAACAGCATGAAGAAGATGCTGATGAAGGGGGTAGGGTCGAATCCGTCATAGGCCGGGCGGCCGTACATGTCCGTAAGGGTCTCGAACTGACGGACGAACCAGTTGTTGCGAAAACTGATGGGAGGATTGTCATCAACCTTTGCCTCCTCCTTTATATATAGGAAACCGGCCTGGTCAAGTTTGGCCGATATTTCCTCTTCATTTTCAGTGGGAGCGTAGCCAACGAAGGTGAGGAGAGTGTCTTCCGCGGCGGAAACCGCGGTGCAGCCGGCAAGGTGTTTGTCCAGTTCAGAGTAGTACCTGGCCCTTTTTTCCTCAAGTTCCGGAATCCTTTCCTTAGCGCTAGCAATACGCCTTAGAACGTGTGAATAGTGGTTTTCACGGTCCCTGAGGTCCTTTTCAAGCTGCGCGGCATTCTGCGTGGGAAGAGGAATCTCTCCGGGGAGAGTGTCTTCACCCGCCACTACAAACCAGGTGTGGGATTTATCCGTTTTGATTACGGAAAGAGGGTATTCGCTGGTCCAATTAGGCTTGAACTGCTTGGTAGGGAGAGAGTGGAAGTGGATGGGTACGCCCGCCTCTTCCAGCTTATGGAGGATATCAGGGTTGAAATTGCCCCATATCTTAAGCTGGTGAATCTGTTTACGGATGGCTTCCATTTCCACTGCGTCGTCGGAGTAGCGCATAAGCATACCGCCGGCAAGGCGTTCTATGTCTCCGTCTATGTACTCCGGCTCTGTGCCTTCAGGAACCTCCGCCTTCTCAAGACCCTTGATGAGGCCGTCAAGAAGCTCAATTTCTGCGACAAGCTCCCTGGAGTGATCGTCTACGGGCTTAGAACTGCGGGAGATGTCCACAAGGCCAGTCTCCTGAAGGGTGTCCATCAGGGAATCCTGCATTCCGCTGAGCAGAATGAAGGAATATTTGGTCATAGGTGCTATCATAGTGCCGAGGCCTCCTCTTCCTCCTGGGCGTGCCGGTTCTTAACTATCTTGGAAGATGCCTTGGAGAGGTTTTCCTCATCTTCCATGTATCGTTTTATCTTACGGATGGCTTCCTGATAGCCGGGAATCTGGACTTTCTCATAAAGATTCACCTTCTGGGTAGTCTTCTTGCGGTTGTAGTCCAGGATGCGGGCCTTTTCAAGGTAAACCTCGCTCTCTATCCCAAGACGGCTGAGTTCCTTCAGGATCCTCACGCCATCAGGATACCACGCGGGCTTCACAAAGGCGTTGAAGGGCTTTATCTCATAGTGGATCTCTCCAAGAGCGGGGGTCTTTACGCCCGCCACCTTCTTGGTGTAGAGGTCCACGTCCGTAATGGCTATGAGACCTGGCTCAAACTCGTTCCAGAGGGCTGCAAGGTAGTCGTAGTCCTTGAGGGTCTGCTCCAGACTTTCCAGAAGGCGGGAACTTTCTTCCTTTGCCTTCCGCACTTCCAGTCTCAGGGCGCTCTCCTTGTTCTGAAGGGTGGGGAGAGCCCTCTGACGGACTTTCAGCTGCTTGCCAAGTTCCGTAAGCGACGTTTTATTGTATTGGAATTTAACTGCCATTTAATGTTGAGATTTCTCGACTTTGCTCGAAATGACAAGTCCTATTTAACCCAATATTTGTCTATAAGGGCCTGTTTGATACCGGTTTCTGCGGGGGAGAAATTTCAGTGATGGTAATGTTTACGTCAATTGCAAGGAGTTCACGTGCGTAATCCTTTGCGTACGCAAGGCAGCGGTGGTCGTAGTCGGAGAGGTCGAAACCGTTCTCCAGTTTTGTCTTGGCGTTCTGGGCATCGGCATAAAGACGCACGGAGGCGTTCATAACCTGGGAGTGGTCCTCGCGGGTTTTCTTACCCTGCACAAGTTGTTTCAGACGGGAAAGGCTGCGGAAAGGATCGATGATGACCTTGCCTGTATCGGAATCGGCCCTCAGGAATAACTGACCCTCGGTGATATAACCGGTGTTGTCAGGGATGGCGTGGGTGATGTCTCCGTCGTTGAGGGTTGTAACCGCTATGATGGTGATGGAACCGTCCGTAGGAAGTTGCACGGCCTTCTCATAGATCTTTGCAAGGTCACTGTAGAGGGAGCCCGGCATTGAGTCCTTGGAAGGAATCTGGTCCATACGGTTGGAAACTATCGAGAGGGCATCGGCATAAAGGGTCATATCAGTCAGGAGCACCAGCACCTTCTCATTCTTGTCCACGGCAAAGTATTCTGCGGCGGTGAGGGCCATATCCGGCACCAGGAGGCGCTCCACAGGGGGATTCTCAGTGGTGTTGATAAAGCAGATGATCTTGTCAAGGGCGCCTGCCTCCTCAAAGCGGTGGCGGAAGTACAGGTAGTCGTCGTTGGTAAGACCCATTCCGCCAAGGATGATCTTGTCTACATCGGCACGGATGGCAACATCGGCCATAACCTGGTTGTATGGTTGGTCGGGGTCTGCGAAGAAAGGAATCTTCTGGCCGGAGACAAGGGTGTTGTTAAGGTCAATGCCCGCAATGCCGGTAGGGATAAGCTGTGAGGGCTGACGGCGTTTGTAGGGGTTCACTGAAGGACCGCCTATCTGACGCTCTTCTCCTTCAATCTCAGGACCTCCGTCAAGGGGATGGCCGTAAGCGTCGAAAAAGCGCCCGGCAAGCTGGTCTGACACCTTCAGGGTAGGGGGCTCTCCAAGGAAAGTAACCTCTGCGTTGGAGGGAATGCCTTCAGTGCCGGAGAAAATCTGGAGGGTGATCACATCTCCCTTGATGCGCACCACCTGTGCAAGACGGCCGCCTACAACTGCAAGTTCGTCGTTGGAAACGCCTTTTGCGCGTAATGAAACCGTGGCCTTTGTAATGCCTTCCAGTTTGGTATATACTTTTTGGTATGCTTTGTTCATATTACTAAAGGTTTGAGATCCCCGGTCGGGGCCGGGGATGACGGCTAGGCAGTCATTTTCTTAACGGTGTCATTATAGGCCTTGAACTGCTCTGATTCAAATGCGGAGTAGTTCATCTGACGGAGTTCGTTGATGAGTGTCTTGAAGAATTCACGGCACTTCTCAAAGTCTTCGAAGTCATAGTCCTTCGCGCAGATTTCCAGGACAAGGTCCAGCATATAGCGCTGGCGCTCGATGGGGCAAAGGGCGTCAATGGCGTCAAATGCGTCCTGCTGGAGAATCACAAAGTC
>CACXNH010000210.1 GCA_902768955.1 uncultured Bacteroidia bacterium
CCCCGGTGAGTCGAAGAGAAAACTTTTTCTTCACTTTTTTCAAAAAAGACTTGGAAAAGTCTTAGAATACGAAGCCACGGGCGGCTACGCCGTCCGAAGTGCAAAGGGCCATGCCAGAGAAGTGCAGGGGCAGCTTGTTACCGGTTTTCCGGGGTTTCCAGGTAATCAAATGCCGTTTGGGCAGGTGGTAATAGCAAAAACGCCATTTTTAGGTAATCAGCGCCCCAAAGCCCGCATTTTTCCCCAAGATTATTCTTATATTTGTGAGAGCAAATACTCTTTCAGATGATAGTCTATAATGGCACCAAGCGCGTCTTCGTGGAGGACGTGAGGAATAATGTCATTGCCGATAAGATTCTGTCCCTGGTGAGGGAGAGGGGCCTTGCGGCGGGGCAGGAGCGGGAATTCGCCTCCTGGCAGAATTCCATGCAGTTCATGCGCAATATCGTGGATGATGCCGATATAGCCGATGACGTCCAGATTGCCATTGAGTACAATATTCCGCAGACGTCCAAGCGCGTGGATTTCATTATCATGGGGGCCGATTCCACTGGCAAGGACAGCATTGTGATTGTGGAGCTGAAGCAATGGACAAAGGCCGAGGTAGTGGATGACGACATGCATTTCAGTGTCCGCACATACGTTGCCTCCGACAACCGTATAGTATGTCATCCCTCCTAT
This sequence comes from uncultured Bacteroidia bacterium, assembly GCA_902768955.1. Lineage (GTDB taxonomy): Bacteria > Bacteroidota > Bacteroidia > Bacteroidales > UBA932 > Cryptobacteroides. The sequence goes on from CACXNH010000210.1 coordinate 682, forward strand.
CAGGCATACTCCTACTCCAGGTTCCTTGTAAACTACTCAGAGGTTGTCCAGAGCGGCGGAATCCGTCTTGTACCGTGCGCGTATCTCCACAATTACATGCCGGCGTACAGGAGTGCTTTATCGGCCGATATATACAAGGACTGGTTCACTACGGCCCCGTTCTTCATAATGAACGAGTCCCGCCAGTTCAACGCCTTCATCAAGAAGCACGTCACAAGGAAATCTTCACGCGGAGACCTTCTCTTCCTTATTGACCACGGCCGCATAAAGCCCACCAAGTCTCTTCAGGACGCCCTTTCCTCCATGGTCCGCGGTACTCCGGTTTTCGATCTTCTGGACGAGCAGGCCGTGTGCTTTGACATGTGCATCCGCACCATCCTTCAGTGCCTGAAGGACAGGAAGAAGCGCACCATCCTCATCCAGGGTGGCCCCGGCACCGGAAAGTCCGTCCTTGCCGTGAATCTCCTGATGCACTTTATCACCTGTTCCTGCAACGCCGCGTATGTCACAAAGAACAGCGCCCCCAGACAGGCGTTCCTTTCCATTCTGTCCCAAAATAAGGCCCAGAACATTGCTGATATCGGCATTCTTTTCCGCTCTCCTTTCGGACTGTCGCAGGCCCCTCAGAATTCTTATGACTGTCTAATTGTTGACGAGGCGCATCGTCTTGTGAAGAAGATGTACGGCGACTGGAACGGTGAGAATCAGGTGAAGGAGTCCATAAACGCGTCCCTTCTAACCATCTTCATGCTGGACGAGGACCAGGCCGTCACCACTAAGGATATCGGCTCTGTAGAGGAAATCAGCAAATGGTGCGGAGAGCTTGGCTCAAGGATTATCATGCGTGATGAGACTAGGCTTACCTCTCAGTTCCGCTGCAATGGCTCCGACGCCTATATCCAGTTCATAGACCGTATCCTTCAGCGTGCGGAGGAGGCTGTGGATGTTGATATCCAGGAACTTAATTATGATTTCAGGGTGTTTGACAGCGCCTGCGAGATGCGCGAGGCCCTGAGGGAAAGGAATGGTGAGAACAAGGCCAGGATGGTGGCAGGGTACTGCTATGACTGGAATGTGAAGAACGGAAGGGGAGATGTGGATATTGAACTTGCCGATGGTTTCACGGCTCGCTGGAATCTTGCCAATGACAAGATCTGGGCTATCAATCCAAGGTCCTTCGAGGAGGTTGGGTGCATCCACACCGCCCAGGGCCTGGAGTTTGACTATGTAGGCGTGTTGATAGGGAAGGACCTCACGTATGACGCTGCTACTGGCCAGGTGCGTACGGATAAGAACGCCATTTCCAGAGACGACAAATCCTCCGGCATAAGGACTGCCAGTGATGCCGATGCCCGAAGACTCATCCTGAACACCTACAAGACGCTGCTCACACGTGGGCAGAAGGGGTGTTTTGTCTATTGTGAGGACGATGCCTTGAGGGAGTATTTGAAGGGGTTTGTTGGATAAATTGTTGAAATTCCAGAAAAAAGTATTACCTTTGTAACAGTTAAGCGATTCTACGGATTCGCTGCCCTAAGGCTGACGAAACAAACGTCAGCCTTCAGTATTATATAATAGCCTTATTTCTTCTCCGTTGAAGGTC
>CACXNH010000211.1 GCA_902768955.1 uncultured Bacteroidia bacterium
GCAGACAATATTGTGGACGTTGCCCAGAGCGGGCTATTCGGCTTTATTTCCATGGCGTCCTTCCTGTGGATAGTCCTCTCCCTGATGATAACCGTAAGGAGCGTTTTCAACAACGTCTGGAAGGTGGAAAAGGAGAATAATTTCCTGAAGATGATAGGAGTCATAGTAGGCATAACCATAATGGCTCCCTTTGTGGTGATCATCTTCTTCTCCGGGTCAGTGGTGTATTCACATATCCTGGATGTACTTTTCCCCGGAACTGAGTTTATCTATTCTACCATCAAGAGCTTCATGTCATGGCTGCTGTTTGCAGGCGCCAGCATACTTATAATGACGGCAATGTACAAGTTCATCCCCGGGACAAAGGTACGGTTCAGGCATGCAAGCAAGGCGGCCCTGATCTCCGGCATCCTGTTCACGGGAGTCCAGTACCTTTACCTGGAAACCCAGATGATGGTGGCAAAGGTAAGCGCCGTGTACGGTGTCCTGGCGGCCCTCCCGCTGTTTATGATATGGCTTAATCTTGGATGGACCATCATCCTGTATGGGGCAGAACTGTCTTTTGCTTTCCAGAACGTGGACAAGATGCGTATTACCACTGAACAGCTTGACCAGATGTATGCCAATGCTGTCAAACAGAGGAAGGAGAGGTATCATAAAGGTTTAGAACTATGAGCTTTTCAGAGTTTACACAGAAAGATTACGATTGGATAAGGCGTGACTACGAAGTCCTCAGGGCATCGGCCGAAAAACGATGCGCCAATGAGAGGGAGCTTGCAGTGGTTGAGAAGGCCTTCGAGTTCGCAAATAACGCCCACCGTAACGTAAGACGTCGCAGCGGTGAGCCATATATGCTCCACCCCATTGCCGTGGCGCAGATAGTGGTAGACAATATCGGCCTTGGATACAAGTCAATATCGGCCGCCCTGCTCCACGATGTAGTGGAAGACACTGATTATACCGTGGAAGACCTCAGGGCGGAATTCGGGGACAAGATTGCAACCCTTGTGGACGGCCTCACCAAGATAAAGAACGTCCTTGACACGGAGCAGAAGACCCGTGGCACGGATATCTCCCAGCAAAGCCTCCAGGCAGAGAATTTCAAGCGTATCCTCCTCACTCTCAACGACGACGTCCGCGTAGTGCTCATTAAACTGGCCGACCGCCTTCACAACTGCCGCACCATTGAGCATATGCCGGAGCACAAGAGGGACAAGATCCTCTCCGAGACCATGTTCATCTTCATTCCCCTGGCCCACAGGCTTGGCCTTTACGGGATAAAGAGCGAACTTGAGAACATCTGGCTCAGGTATAAGGAACCTGACGCCTATTTGGAAATCAAGGAGCGCATCGATAAGAGGGCCGAGGAAAAAGGCTCCGAGATGGCAGCGTTCGTGGAACCCATCGAGAAGGCCCTCCTGGATGCCGGCTTTAAGTTTACCATTAAAAAACGTATCAAAACGCCATATTCCGTATGGCGGAAGATGGAGGAGAAGCAGGTCCCATTTGAGGAAGTCTATGACCTTTACGCCATCAGGATAATCTTTGAGCCCACGGAGAATTCCCATGAGACGGAGCGAGACCAGTGCTATCATATATTCTCCACAATAACAGGTATTTACCGCTATATGCCCGAGAGGCTCCGTGACTGGGTAAGGCATCCAAAGAGCAATGGTTATGAGGCCCTTCACTGTACCTTGCTCAGTAACAGCGGCGTATGGGTGGAGGTCCAGATCCGTACCCGCAGGATGGACGACATCGCGGAAAAGGGTATCGCCGCCCACTGGATGTACAAGAGAAACGGCTTTGTGGGTGAGGGAGACAACGAGATGGACCTCTGGCTTACCAGGATAAAGGAAATCCTTGTGAATCCGGATGTCAATGCCCTTGAGCTCCTGGATATCATTCACAATGACCTTACGTCTGCCGAAATATACGTCTTTACCCCCCGCGGGGAGCAGCGTACCATCCAGAAAGGCGCTACGGTGCTTGACTTTGCTTATCTCATCCATACGGAGATTGGCAACAAGGCCATTGCGGCAAAGGTGAACCAGAAACTGGTGAGCCTGAATCACGTGATTAAGACCGGGGACAAGATTGAGATCATTACCGCCGAGGAAGCAAAGCCGCAGCCGGAATGGCTCCAGTTCCTTGTAACGCACCGTGCACGTGCGCTTGTGCAGGACTATTTCAAGACTCAGAGGCGTCAGGTTCTGGATTCAGGCCGGAGCA
>CACXNH010000212.1 GCA_902768955.1 uncultured Bacteroidia bacterium
GAACCTCAAGGCCTGGGCCAAGAGCGGAGTCACCGCAGTGGGTATGGGATCCAAACTCTTCCCCAAGGAGGTAATTGCCGCCGGGGACTGGGCTTCAATCTCAGATCTTTGCAAAAAATCACTGGACTGGTTTAAGCGGTGAAACTTTTTTACGGTAGCAGCCGTAATATAGAAGTATCGACTAAAACCGCAAAATGAAACTTTCTCAATTCAATTTCGACCTCCCGCAGGATCGTATTGCATCGGAACCCACCCGCTGGAGAGACGAAGCCCGCCTCATGGTGCTTCACAAAAACACCGGTGAGATTGAGCACAGGCTCTTCAAAGACATCATAGATTATTTTGGCAAGGGAGACATCTTTGTCCTCAACGACACAAAGGTTTTTCCTTCCCGCATGTATGGCAAGAAGGAAAAGACCGGGGCCGATATAATGGTCCTGCTTCTGCGTGAGCTCAACCGTGAACAGCGCCTATGGGACGTGATTGTGGACCCGGCCCGCAAGATCCGTATCGGCAATAAACTCTATTTCGGAGAGGACGAGTCCCTTGTGGCGGAGGTTATTGACAACACCACCTCCCGCGGCCGCACACTCCGTTTCCTGTTCGACGGCACCTATGAGGAGTTCAAGGAAACCCTCTTCGGCCTTGGAGAGCCTTACGTACCGGAATGGGTGAAGGAAAAGACCACCCCTGAGGACATTGAAAACTACCAGACCATCTTCGCAAAGCATGAGGGCGCAGTGAGCGCTCCTGCTGCAGGCCTGCACTTTTCCAGGGAGCTTTTCAACCGCATGATCTTGAAGGACATAGAGAAAACCTTCATCACCGTGCACATGGGTATCGGCCACTTCCGCACCGTGGATGTGGAAGACCTTTCCAAGCACAGGATGGACTCGGAGCGCCTCATCATCCCTGAGGATGCAGCAGAGGCAATCAACAAGGCAAAGCGCATGGGGAAGAAGGTTGTTGCCATCGGCGGCACCGTGATGAGGGGCCTTGAGACCTATGTCACCACCACCCATGAGGTAAATGCCTTCGACGGCTGGACCAACAAGTTCATCTTCCCTCCGTACCAGTATTCCGTACCGGATGCAATAGTTTCCAACTTCCACCTTCCCCAGAGCACAATGCTCATGAGCGTTGCGGCGTTCGGCGGGTACAAGCCAGTGATGGCAGCCTATGAAGAAGCCCTCAAGGAAGGCTACAGGTTTGGTCCTTACGGAGACGCCCTGCTGGTTTTATAACGTGAAACAACACGCGTTATTTTACTGAATCCGCAGAAACATAAAAATATTCACGTGAAACAACACTTTCTTTCTACGGATTGTGTTGTTTCTCTTTATTTTAGCATATTTTTGGCGACGGGCACCCCACTGGCGGGGCGCCCGTTCTGCCATTATGAACTACTCAGATGAACACGTGGCGCTGTGCGCCCTGAACAAAATCTTCGGCTATCATCCCGGTCTTGCTCTCTCCCTTATGGAAAAGACCGGCAGCGCCCTGGGGTGTTTCACCTCTGCCGCATCAGACCCTTCCGTCATGCCCGGCCCAGACCGGGCATCTCATCCGGAGCTCCTGTCACAGCTCACTCCATCGGCCCTGGAATGGGCCAGGGGTGAACTTTCCCGCATTGACTCCAGGGGCTTCCGTTTCCTTTCAATCATAGATGAGGACTACCCTGAGCCGCTCCGTGAATGCGAGGGGCCGCCGCTGGGGATTTACCTCAATGGATGTTCTTCACCGACGGAGATTTTCGGGCTCAGGCCGATGATCGGCTTTGTGGGGACGCGTGACATCAGCCCCTACGGCCGGCTCTGGTGCCAGAAACTGGTGAAGGCCCTCGCCGATGCCCCGATACAGCCCGTTATCGTGAGCGGAATGGCACTGGGGGCCGATGGAATCGCTCACCGCACAGCCCTGGAATGCGGCCTTGGGACCATAGGAGTCATGGCCACGGGGATTGAAAGCATCTATCCAGTGCAGCATGAGCGCCTGGCCGTTGACATAGTTCATCGGCCCGGATGCGGACTCATAACTGACTATCCTATGGGAACTTCTCCCGTGGCGCTGAATTTCCTCAGGCGCAACAGGATCATTGCCGGGCTGGTATCGGCCGTGGTTGTAGTGGAGTCAAAGAGCCGGGGCGGCTCACTTATGACAGCACGCTATGCCTGCGAATACAACCGTGAGGTGTATGCCCTGCCCGGGCGCAT
>CACXNH010000213.1 GCA_902768955.1 uncultured Bacteroidia bacterium
GCATATTTGATGACTTGGTTGAGTTCTTCCGTTACTTTCAGTTGCATACGTACAAAAATAATGATTTTCCTTTGTATCAACAATCACGCCCCGGATTCTTTCATGACAAAATGTCAATATCCTGCGGGCATTGTTTTTGCAGCGTCAACTCCTGCTATGAAAAAAATATTGACCCTTGCCCTGCTTCTGTGCGGTATCGTCGCCGGAGCACAAGACCTTGAAGGTACATTTACCCAGGCCAAGACTTTGAAAATTTCCGGCCGTGTCATCAAGAGCGAAGGAACCATTACCTATTCCGCTCCCGACCAGCTGGCCATGCTTTATACCAAACCCGACGGGGACTATTTCATCATTGACGGCCCCTATCTCCGCATGGATATGCGGGGCGTTGCCCTGGATGTGAATACGGAGAACAACAGAACGGTCAAAGCCCAGCGGAACGCCATCCTGTACGGCATTGCCGGGAAATATGAGGAGATTGCCAGGGAAATGGATGCGGACTGCACCGTTTCGGCCGGGAAGGACGGAGGCAAGCACGTGGTTATCAAGGTGCGCAAGGCCCTCCCCAAGGGCTATACCGGAATGGAACTGGACTACAAGAAGAACGGGCAGCTCCGGCGCATGGTCCTGGAGGAATTCGGCGACATCAGCACCGAGTACATCCTTACGGTAAATTAGTGTTTGAAAAACCGAATACTTTGCTTATCTTTGTATGTTATAAAGAAAGGTAAGTAAATATGGATATCAACGAAGAGAAGAACATCCCCGAAGAAGGTCTGGGCGGCACTGGTTACATCGAGCAGGTAGAGATAGACCACGAGATGCGCACCGCGTACATCGACTATTCGATGTCCGTGATTGTGTCCCGCGCACTCCCGGATGCCCGGGACGGTCTCAAACCGGTCCAGCGCCGCGTCCTTTTCGGCATGGATAATATGGGCCTCAGTTTCAATGGACAGACCAAGAAGAGCGCCCGTATCGTCGGTGAGGTGATGGGTAAGTTCCACCCGCACGGAGATTCCAGCGTCTATGATGCCATGGTCCGTCTGGGCCAGGAATGGAACCAGCGTTATCCCATGGTCAAGGGCCAGGGAAACTTCGGTTCTGTGGACGGCGATTCGCCGGCCGCCATGCGTTACACGGAAGCCAAACTCCAGAAAATGGCCGAGGATGTCCTCGGAGACATGGACAAGGACACCGTGGACATGACCCTCAACTTCGACGATACCCTCGAAGAACCCACCGTCCTCCCCACCAAGGCCCCGCTCCTGCTTCTGAACGGTGCCTCCGGCATTGCCGTCGGTATGGCTACCAACATGGCTCCCCACAACCTGGGAGAATGCTGTGATGCCATTTGCGCCTATATTGACAATCCCGAGATAACCACCGATGAGCTCATGCAGCACATCAAGGGTCCGGATTTCCCGACGGGAGGTATTGTCATGGGCAAGTCCGGGATCAAAGAGGCCTACGAAACCGGCCGCGGCCGCGTGGTCATCCGTTCGAAGACGGAAATCGAAGTGGATGAACATGGCCGTGAAACCATTGTGGTGACCGAAATCCCGTACATGGTGAACAAACGGGAAATGATTGAAAAGATTGCCCAGCTCGCAGATGAAAAGAAGGTGGAGGGCATTTCTTATATCAACGATGAAAGTTCCCGCGGTGAAACCCGTGTGGTAATCCGTCTCAAGCAGGGTACAAACTCCGGTGTAGTCCTGAACATGTTGTTCAAGTACAGCCCCCTGCAGAGCAGTTTCTCCTTTAACAACGTCGCTTTGGTGAAGGGCCGTCCCCGTACCCTCAGCCTTAAGGAAATCATCAAGGAATTCGTGGACTTTCGCCATGAGGTAGTGGTCCGTCGCACCCGCTTCGAGCTGGACAAGGCGCAGAAGCGTGCCCATATCCTGGAAGGCCTTCTCAAAGCCATGGACCTCATCGACGAGATAGTCCACATCATCCGGTACGAATCCAAGAGCATTGATGAAGCCCGCCAGATGCTGGTGGACCGTTATCAGTTCTCGGATGTACAGGCCGCCGCAATCGTGGAAATGCGTCTGCGTCAGCTGGTCGGTTTGGAACGGGAAAAACTCCAGAATGAGTACGACGAACTCATGAAGTTCATCGAGCGCTGCAACGTCATCCTGGGCTCCGTGGAAGAGCAGTTCAAGGTGGTCAAGGATGAGACCATGGCCCTCAAGGCCCGCTA
>CACXNH010000214.1 GCA_902768955.1 uncultured Bacteroidia bacterium
GGACATGTTCCGCGACATGCTCATGCTGGTGGTCCTGATTGTGATACTGGTGTACATGGTAATGGCGTCGCAGTTCGAGTCGTTCATGGGGCCGTTCGTGATCATGTTCTCCATCCCGTTCGCCTTTGTGGGCGTGTTCCTCGGCAACATGATAGGAGATATGGCCATAGGGGTGATGTCGCTTATCGGCATCATAATCCTTCTGGGTATTGTGGTTAAGAACGGTATTGTGCTCATAGACTACACCATACTCCTGCAGGAGAGGGGATACAGTGTCCGTGATGCTTCCGTAACTGCAGCCAGAAGCCGTCTGAGGCCAATTCTCATGACCACTCTCACCACGGTCCTGGGTATGCTGCCCATGGCACTTGGCAGGGGGGAAGGCTCCGAGATGTGGAACGGCCTTGGTACCACCGTGGCGTGGGGCCTGTCCGTTTCCACCCTTATCACCCTTGTCCTTATTCCGGTCCTTTACTGCGGCTTCACGGAGCACCGTGAGCGCCGCAAGGCCCGTAAAGCTTCAAAATAAGTGTAATATGAAAGCATTATTCATTTCCTACAATCAGGCATACAATCAGGAAATCGTAGAGCTTCTTGAAGGCCTTGGCCAGAGAGGTTACACCGTGTGGCAGGATGTGGGCGGAAGGGGGTCCGTAGATGGAGAACCCCACCTTGGTTCCCATGCCTGGCCCACACAGAACCACGCCGTGCTCACTGCCGTGGAAGATTCCCTGGCACCAAAGATCATGGACGCCCTCCGTAAGACCGATGCCTCCAACACGGCACTGGGCCTCAGGGCATATCTGCTTCCCGTAGAGGATGCAATTTAGTTTTTTTTTGCTACCTTTGTCCTTTAACCAATGGAATATATGATGAAAAGACTGTTTACCATAATTGCGGTGGTGCTTATGAGCGTCACGGCGGCCCAGGCCCAGAGATTTGGCGTTATTGGCGGCTTTACGTCCTCATATACCGGTATAGACGGCAAGAATGCGATAGCTAACCTTAAGAACGTTAGTCTGTGGCACGCCGGTGTGGCGTACAACCATGAAATCGGCCCCTTCTTTGCCATCCAGCCCCAGCTCATGTACCAGATGAAAGGTGCAAATGCATACCAGACCATAACGGAAGGCACTTATAAGGATGCCATCAATTCCTTCCAGAGCCAAACCGGCTTCCTGGAGCTGTCAGTGGGCCTTCAGGCCGGGATTGATGTCCTGGTGGCTCGCCCGTACTTCCTCTTTGAGCCTTTCGTGGGCTATGCCGTGTACAAGGGAAAGGATACCTTCTCCCAGGTTGGTGAAAAGGTGGCAGACGGCTCGGTTACCAATGCCGACGTCAATGCCGCCCTGAACAGCGTCAAGAACGGCCTTGAGTTTGGTTTTGGAGTTGGCGGCGGCATAACCCTCCTGGAGCACTTCCAGGTGAGCGTCCAGTGGTTCATGAACCTTGGCAACCTCTATGACGGAGGCAAGATTGATGGCGCAGACATTGCCGATAACCTCAAGACTTATTACAAGGACTTCAAGAACTACCACGGCATCAAGGTCACAGCCGCCTTATTCTTTTAGCGAGATTAATCAAAGATTAATGTCCTCCCGTCAACGCGTTTGAAGGGAGGATATTTTTTTGTATATTTGTAAATTGATTAAAATGTACTGCTATGAAAGTTGCTACAAACACCAATTTCAATGAGCTTCTGAATGATTCAAAGCTTGTTATCGTAGATTTCTGGGCCACTTGGTGCGGCCCGTGCCGTATGCTTTCTCCCATCCTTGACCAGGTGGAGGAAGAGATGCCGGACCAGATTACCGTTGTGAAGGTGAACGTGGATGACGCCGACGAAATTGCCGCCCAGTACCGTATCATGAGCATCCCTACGCTTCTTTTTGTGAAGAACGGAGAGATTGTGGACAAGACTGTTGGCGCAATGCCCAAGCCCGCCCTTCTGGAAAAGATCAAGGCAAACCTGTAGGGGATGAAAAGGATTGCGGTTTTCTGCAGTGCCAGTACCAAGATTGACCCGGGGTACAATGAGGCCGCAAGGGAACTCACCCGCGGCCTTCACGCCAAAGGCTATGCCCTCGTTTCCGGCGGCGGCGCAATAGGCACCATGGGTGCCATAACGGATGAATCCGTGAAATGCGGGGGAGACCACACGGCAGTGCTCCCGGAATTCATGAAGGGCCTTGAGAATCCCTC
>CACXNH010000215.1 GCA_902768955.1 uncultured Bacteroidia bacterium
TATCGTTCCTGTGCTCCCTTCTGGAATCCGTGCTTATGTCCACTCCTATCTCCTATATCACAATGAAGGAAGACGAAGGAGACCGCAACGCTGCCCTCTTTATGAAATTCAAGCAGGACCCTGACCGTCCGCTGTCGGCCATCCTGTCCCTCAATACCATAGCAAACACCCTTGGTGCCGCTGCGGTGGGCCACCAGGCCACCCTCCTCACCGGAGACCACTGGTTCGGGATAATATCGGCCCTTATGACCATCCTCATCCTTGTCTTCTCAGAGATTGTCCCCAAGACCATCGGCACATCCCACTGGAAAGACCTTATGTGGCTCGCAAGGGTTATGAAATTCCTTGTATACCTCCTCTATCCTGTTGTGTGGCTCATAGAAAAACTCCACAACACCATATCGGACGAGGATCCGGACCTTGGTATTTCCCGCGAGGAAGTATCGGCAATGGCAAATATGGGTGAGGAAGAAGGCGTCCTGGACAACTCTGAGAACAAGGTTATCCAAAACATCATAAAACTGGACGACATCAAGGCCTATGACGTCATGACACCCCGCGTCGTGGCGGCCATAGCCCCTGAATCAATGACCCTCAAAGAGTTCTATAAACAGGAAGAACTCTCCCATAATTCCCGCATTCCCGTTTACTCTGATTCCCCGGAATTCATCACTGGATATATCCTCAGGTACGACGCCCTTGAGAACCTGGCGGAGGATAAGTTTGATATGCGCCTCAGAACCATCAAGCGAAAGATTGCGGCCTTCCACGAGGAAATGGCGGTGAGTGACATCTGGGAAAGCCTTCTCAAGACCAAGGACCAGATTGCCTGCATTATAGACGACTACGGCTGCTTCCAGGGCATCATCACGCTGGAAGACATTATGGAAACCATCCTTGGAATGGAAATCATCGACGAGAACGACACTATCACAGATATGCAGCAGTATGCCCGCGAGCGCTGGCTCAAGCGCAAGAACCAGTACAAGCAGATAGTGCTCCCGGATGAGGACGATGAGTAGGATATTCTTCAACCCTATAACCGGTCTATTTTTCCGCATCAAGGCAAGGCCCAAACGCAAAGCCCCGGTGAATGCGGAGGTTGAGATGCTGCGGGCTAAGGCCAAGGAAGTACTGCCCCCACGGCTCGCTCAGCTTGCATCGCAGCACGGTTTCCATTACAATAAGGTATTCATAAAGAACAATATAAGTAACTGGGGCAGCTGCTCTTCACTTGGAAATATCAATTTGAACTTACGGCTTGTGACACTTCCTGATGAACTGCGGGATTACGTGATGCTGCATGAGCTCTGCCACCTCAAACATATGAACCACGGACCCAAGTTTCACGCACTTTTAGAGTCCGTCTGCCCCGGACACAGGGAATTGGCCAAAGCCCTGAGAGGTATCCGTTTATGCTAAAACGCTGATTAATAGCTAATTACAACTTTTACTCCTATCATTTTAGACTGGAGTAAATTATATAAAATATTGATTTTCAAGTAGTTAATGAAAACGGTTGCAATCATAGGAGCCGGAGCCGCGGGGGCTCCGGATGTGGCCGTAACGGTGTTTGAAGCGGGTCCAAGGCCGATGTCAAAGCTTGCAATAACCGGCGGCGGCAGGTGTAACCTCACAAACGATTTTGAAGGGATACGTTCACTCTCCGATGCCTACCCCCGCGGGGAACGAGTGATGAAACGTGCCCTGAAGGCATTCTCCAACGATGATACCATCCGCTGGTTTACGGAGCGCGGTGTTCCCTGCACGCTCCAGGAAGACCATTGCTGGTTCCCCTGCAGCCAGGACGCAATGGACGTCGTCCGCTGCATCCAACGCGCTATGGACGGGGCTGAAATCAGGCTTGGTACTCCTGTGAAGGAGATTGCCGGTCAAGCCGGCAATGACGTCAACCACAGCAATGACGTCAACCACGGCATTGACGTCACCCCCGACGTGATCGGGGGTCTGAAAGTAAACGGAGAGCCTTTCGACTACGTTGTTGTCACAACCGGAGGAATGAACAGAGGGGCTTCAATGTTTGAAGGCATGGACCTTGAAATTGTGCCGCCCGTCCCCTCACTTTTCACTCTGAATATCCCCGACAAAAACCTCACAACCCTTATGGGCCTTGTGGCGGAGGCTTCAATAAGCATTCCGGGCACATCTTTCAAGGCCTCCGGTCCCCTTCTTATCACTGACTGGGGCATAAGCGGCCCTGCAACGCTTAAACTCTCATCGTACGCAGCCCGTTACCTTGCAGAGCATCAGTACAAAGCCATTGTGGCCATAAACTGGTTGGATCGTAGTGAAAATGAGGTCCGTGAGATGCTTCAGGAATCGGCCTCCCATAGCCCTCAGAAGCAGATTTCAAATACTCCCCTCCTTCAGCAGAGGCTTTGGGAACATATCATTTCAAAGGCCGGCCTGAGGCCGGATATCCGCTGGGCGGAACTAGGCTCCAAGGGCCTAAACCGTGTTACTGCCATCCTCACCCAGGACACCTACCCAGTTTCCGGCAAGGGAAAGTTCAAGGAGGAGTTTGTGACGGCTGGTGGCATCGGCCTTTCAAGCATTGATCTCTCAACCCTTGAAAGCAAGAAGTACCCCGGGCTATTCTTTGCCGGAGAAGTCCTTGACATAGACGCCATAACGGGCGGATTCAACCTCCAGGCCGCATGGAGCACCGCTTACGTCTGCGCCCATAGCATTCTGAAAAGTTTTTCGTATATTTGAACATGGATACAACGGCAATCATAATAATTATAGCTGCGGTGGTACTTGCCGCCCTCATTACTTACCTCATAATGCACGCACATGAGGTGAAGGCTTGCAATGCCCTTGAAAATGACCTTATCCAGGCAAAAGCGGAACTTAAAACTCAGGTAAGCCTACGCGAAGCAGATGCTGCAGCCCACCAGAATGCCATCCAGATGCAGCAGGACTCCTTCAACCAGCAGATAGAGGCAATAAAGGGCCAGTTAAGCGCAGAGACGGAAAAACTCCTTGCCCAGCGTGAGGAAGCCCTCCAGAAGAAGGCGGAGGAAACCTTCAAAACCCTTGCAGGCCCCCTTGGCCAGAATCTCAAGGCAATGCAGGAGAGTTTCGAGGCCCAGAAGCGCTCCCAAACCGAGGGCACCGCAACCCTCAAAACGGCCGTAGAACAGGCTGTAAAGCATCTTCAGGACCAGACTCAGTCAATAGGGACAAAGGCCGATAACCTTGCCCAGGCCCTCAAGGGCCAGAACAAGATGACGGGCACATGGGGAGAGATGATCCTCTACAACATCCTTGTGAACGAGGGTATGGAGGAAGGCCGGGACTTTGACCGTGAGGAAACTCTCCGGGACGCACAAGGGTCCATTGTCCTCAACGAGGACAGCGGCAAGCGTATGAGGCCTGACTACATCCTTCATTACCCTGACCGCACCGAGGTTATCATTGACGCAAAAACCTCAATGGAAGCGCTTTCAGACTGGTATGCAGCGCAGGATCCGGCCATGAAGGAAGACGCTGCCCGCCGTAATCTCCAGGCCATCCGCGCCCAGATAAAGAGCCTCTCCACCAAGCGCTACCAGGATTACATCAGGGATGGGTACAAAACCCTTGACTACGTGATAATGTTCATCCCCAACTACGGAGCCCTCCAACTTGCCAAAACCCTTGT
>CACXNH010000216.1 GCA_902768955.1 uncultured Bacteroidia bacterium
AGGGTAACGACAATTCAGGAGAAACTGATACTACCATGTCAGAGACCATCAAGATTACCGTGTCCGGAAAGACGCTTCCGGTGAAGATTGAATACAACAAAGCCACAGAGGCCCTCGTGGCGGCGCTGCGCGAGGCATCTATCACCTATGAGGCCGATGACTACGGCGGCTTTGAAAAAGTGGGAGCACTGGGGCTTTCCCTGCCCGCCAGTGATACACATATCACTACCGAGGCTGGAGATGTGATTCTCTATAGCGGCAGCCAGATTGTACTGTTCTATGGCAGCAATACCTGGAGTTATACACGCATCGGCAGGATGCAATACGAATCCTTGGATGAACTAAAGTCATTCCTGAAAGCGGGAGAAGGGAATATCTCCGTAACTTTGTCGTTATGAAAAAAGTAATAGTCATATCAACCAGCTTCCGCCCTGGTTCGAACAGCAATGCGTTGGCTCAGAGATTTGCCGAAGGAGCCAAGGCGGCCGGAAACGAAGTGGAGTTCATCTCCCTTCGGGGTAAAGATATCAAGTTCTGCATAGGATGCCTCTCCTGCCAGAAAACCGGCGCTTGCGTGTTTAAGGACGATGTGCCGGCCATTATGGACGTCGTGCTGGATGCCGATGTCGTATGTTGGGCAAGCCCTATCTATTACTATGAGATGTCCGGCCAGATGAAGACACTTATCGACCGCATGAACGCCATGTATCCGCTGGATTACAAGTTCCGCGACGTATATCTGCTCACTACTGCTGCCGAGGCCGAGGACGAGACGCCCAAACGCGCCGTAGCCGGCTTGACGGGATGGATAAACTGTTTCCCGAAAAGCCGTTTGGCAGGAACGCTTTTCTGTGGCGGCGTTAACGACCCCCGTGAGATAGAGGGCAACGACAAATTACAGGAAGCTTTCGAATTAGGAAAAGCGGTTTGATTCGGTTTATCGGTAAAACAAGTAGGTAATTGTCAAAAGTCGGTTGTCCTGGTCCACCTCCCTACGGGTAATGTTGTTGTGGTGGCAGCTAGTTCGCTGGCTATCAATTGGTTACTGGATTCTTTGGGAAAACCGGTAATACCAAAGAATCGTGTAAACGACTGAGCGTTAACCACTTAGCTGCCACTAGATTTTGCCCATATGGTTTTCCTGAAGAGGGTATGCCTCTTCCTGAAAACCATCATCCTTTAAGCGTTAATAGAATGTGCTAAGCTCTTGCATGAACCAAACACCGTTTTTGTTAAGTGTCTTGAAATCAAGTGTTTATGTGTTCTATGCGGGGGGTTACGGCCAGAATACTCAGAACCCTGTCCAGGTTATGCTGAATTACAGCACCAAAACCAGCAGGCCTCATTACGGGAATCTGTCCAGCGCAATACGCTATAACAGCCGGTATATCTGGCAGAGCGGCAATTCCCAGCTGCAGCCGGAGATGTCACATAACATCGGCCTTACTGCAGTGTGGAAATGGGTAACGTTTATGGTCAACTACACCCGCACCGACGACGCCATCGTCACCTGGTCTTCGCCGTATGGCGATGAAGGCGTGGTGCTGGTAAAGCCCCGTAACATTGAAACGCCTTTCCGCATGATGTCCGCCTATATCAATCTGACCCCTACCGTGGGGCCCTGGAATATGAATTATACAATGGGAGTCCTGCCTCAGTGGTTCACGATCAATGCTCCGGATCCCCGTGAAGAATCGGGCGTACGAGTGACCACGTTCAACAATAAGCCCATCTTCTTTGCCCAGCTTTTCAATACCTTCACCGTGAAGGGAGGATGGCAGTTTGAACTTGGAGGAGTGGTTATGAGTCCCGGTTATTCCCGGAACCTGTATATGACCAACTGGTTCGTTGACCTCAGTGCGGCCGTGCAGAAGACGCTCCTCCGTGACGGCTCGCTTGTTTTGCGCCTTGAAGGAGCAGACCTTACGCGCAACGCGTTTTTCAGCCCCTATTCCGACTTCGGCAGCCATACCATCATGCAGACCAACCTGCTGGATATGCAGAAAGTCAAACTCTCCGTCCGTTACAGCTTCAACACCGCCCAGAGCAAGTACCGCGGCACCGGCGCCGGCTCCGACAGCCGGGCCAGAATGTAAAAAATTCCTATATTTGAAACGCAAAAAGTGAAGTGTTATATGGAAATGAAGTTTTGTCAAAG
>CACXNH010000217.1 GCA_902768955.1 uncultured Bacteroidia bacterium
TACCCGGGGAACTGCTGAACGGAAGAACCGGCACCGGGCCCGCAAAGGAATGCAGACCCGGTGCTTTTTTTCATGGCCGCGGCATGGTATACTGAACGGCGGAAAAGAAAGGCGGTGCATGCGGGATGGCAGGAGCGGAATTCAAATACAGGGGGTTCATGATCGTAGTACCTGCAAGGATGGATGCCGGAGATCCGTTCGTCTATCTTGTCAATCCTGTCGAACATCTGAATCCGAAGGGGTTGTACAGCACGGAGGCTCCGTCCAGCACCCACTCCTTCTTGGAGATGTTGTAGCCACGATACTCCCCCGCCCCCTTGAAAATGCCAGTGAAGAGTTTGCGGTGAATGCGGCTGAGCTCCCCGGGCGCGAAAGAGAAGGTCTCTTCCGACAGGATCTCCGTAATGCGGGCCGCCACCTTATCGGCCTCTTCCGTGCGGGCCTCCACATCCCCACGAGCGTCCTTGCTACGATAGTAGGTATCGATGAGCGCCTTAGCTTCCCCGATGGTGATATCACCCTCGATATGCCTCCGCGCCGTCTCCTCCAAATACTCAGACGTCTTGAGGCCATCCACGTCTTGCAGACCAATCGCGGCCTGCCAGGCCTGCGCCCTCTTTCCGGGCGCCGCCTCTCCTTGACGCAGATATTCCTCAAAATTGCTCATATTTTATACATATCCTCGTAGTACTTCTGGTAGCCACCGGAGGTGACGTTGTCCATCCAGGCCTGGTTGTCAAGGTACCAGCGGACGGTTTTCTCAATGCCCTCCTCAAACTGAAGGCTGGGCTCCCAACCAAGCTCACGCTGCAACTTGGAGGAGTCTATGGCATAACGCAGATCGTGCCCTGCACGGTCTGTGACATAGGCACGGTGTTAATGAGGACCTTGATGATGTCAATGTTCTTCCACTCGTTGAAACCGCCAATGTTGTAGGTCTCGGCCACTTTGCCCTTGTGGAAAATCAAATCGATGGCCCGGGCGTGGTCCTCCACATACAGCCAGTCACGTACGTTCTCTCCCTTTCCGTACACCGGCAGAGGTTTGCGGTGCCTGATGTTGTTGATGAAAAGCGGGATGAGCTTCTCAGGGAACTGGTAGGGGCCGTAGTTGTTGGAGCAGTTGGTCACAATGGTGGGAAGGCCGAAGGTGTCGTGGAAAGCCCTCACAAAGTGGTCACTGCTGGCCTTGGCAGCGCTGTACGGGCTGTGAGGCTGGTATTTGAGGTCCTCTGTAAAGAACTTTTCTCCATAAGCCAGGTGGTGCTTGCCGCTGCTTGCCCTGGTGGTAAACGGAGGCTCTATGCCCTCCGGGTGAGTCATTTCAAGGGCACCGTAGACTTCGTCGGTGCTGATGTGGTAGAAGCGGCAGGGAACAGGAGATTCTTCGCTACGCTCAGAATGACAGGAGGGGCCCTCAGAATGACAAGTCCAACCCATCGGTTCCCAGCAGGCCTTGGCGGCCTGAAGGAGGGAGAGCGTTCCCATGACGTTAGTCTGGGCAAAGGTGAAGGGATCCTTGATGGAGCGGTCCACGTGGGACTCTGCCGCAAGGTGGATGATTCCGTCCACGTTCTCCTCCTGCATAAGTTTCAGGACACCATCAAAGTCGCAGATATCCATCTTCACAAAGCGGTAGTTGGGTCTGTTCTCAATATCGGCCAGATTTGCCAGGTTCCCCGCATAGGTGAGCTTGTCCAGGTTGATGATCCTGTACTCAGGGTATTTGTTCACGAACAGCCTTACAACATGGCTGCCGATAAACCCGGCTCCGCCGGTGATAATGATTGTACGCTTCATTTCATGAAACATTAAATGCTAACGTTACCCCCTCCCGAAACCCCTCCCCTCGGGGGAGGGACTTGAATAAGGTATTGGCTCATATCTTTTCCAGATACTCCGGCGGCAACTTTGATATTGCCACCACGGCTACGCCCTCTACGCTCACAAGAAGCTCACGGGAGCGCCTGATGCGCTTAATATAGCCCTCGGCCCCTTTATACGGGCCGCTAATCACTCTTACTCTGTCTCCCCGGTGATACTCCGGCCTGTCCTCCCCAAGCAACCTTAGGTTTCCGTCACGGATTGAGGTGACCAGCATGAAGGCCTTCATCTCATCGTCCTTCACAGGGCCGGGGTTCTTCCCTTCTGCGTCCTTGTAGTACATGAACCAATCATTGTTCTTGTACTTGAAATCCACAAGTTCCTTCATGGAGCATTTCACAAAAAGAAGGCTTCTCACCAGCGGCACTTCCTTCCTCACAACCCTGGTGCCCTCGTAGGTCTCCTCCACGGTATAGGCCCTGAACGTTTCCCAGCCCATCTTGGAGAAGGAATCTTCAAGCCCCGGAAGGTTCTTGAACACCGTGAGTGCAAACCAGTATATTTCCCTCTTTTTGGCCATCTTTCCGCATCAACTGCCTGAGCAAAAAATCTTTTCGCGCGCGTGCGCTAGCACCATGGTACACTTCTCCCAGTCCCCGCCCCCATAAAGAGTGCAGGTACCGGAAGGCCCTCATCGTTATCCTCCGCTTCAAAATCCTCGCAACCGGCTCACCTTCCCAGGAGTTTTGCCAATTGGGCCCTTGCCATACATGTGCTTTTTACCAATAGCAAATATATGAAATTATTATAAGATTAGCAAAAAAATGGGCCGTCTTTTAGACGGTCCATTCATTTATTTACGATTTGCAACCTCTGCTAGAAACGGATATATCCCATGAGCCAAACCTCGTTGAACTGCGGATTAGCAAGGACCTTGTTGTTGTGATAGCGGTACTCTACCTGGAAATTGAGGTTCTTATGCAGGCGGAAGTTAAGGCAGGCCGATATAAGGTCGTGGCTGCTCTCCGGAGTGCCTGCTGCGCGGAACTCGTCCCACTTGGCGTAAACTTTGAGCCAAGGGAGCACGGGGACACCAACGGTCACATAGAAGGCATCGG
>CACXNH010000218.1 GCA_902768955.1 uncultured Bacteroidia bacterium
ATCGTGGTCCAGCTTCTGGGCATGTTCGTTCCCTCCTTCCGCAAAATGCAGATGGAAGGCGAGAGCGGCCGCCGGAAGATGAACCAGATCACCCGTTACCTGACCGTGGCCATCCTCGCCATCCAGGGTCCCGCTTACGTGGCCGGCATGATTCCCGCCGCCGCCCGCACCGTGACCTGGAGCCCCTTCTGGTTCAACCTGGTATCCACCGTGATCCTGATGGCCGGCTCTATGTTCGTGATGTGGCTGGGTGAGAGAATCACCGACCGCGGTATCGGCAACGGTATCTCCCTCATCATCATGATCGGTATCGTCGCCCGTCTGCCCTACGCTCTCTTCGCCGAGGGTGTGCAGAAGTTCACCGGCAACGGTGTGGGTGGTCCTCTCCTGTTCATTGTGGAAATGGTTGTCTGGGTGCTTGTCATCCTCGCTGCCATCGCCCTCGTGCAGGCTGTCCGTAAAGTTCCCGTGCAGTATGCCAAGCGTGTCATCGGCAACAAGCAGTATGGCGGCGTACGTCAGTACATCCCGCTCAAGATCAATGCTGCCGGCGTTATGCCCATCATCTTCGCCCAGGCCCTGATGATGTTCCCGATGCTGCTGGGCCGCTACGATGCCACCCGTGGTATCGCCGCTGCTTTCTCCAGCTACACCACTATTTGGTATAACCTCGTGTTCGGCTTCCTCGTAATCGTCTTCACGTACTTCTATACCGCCGTTACGGTGAACCCCACCATGATGGCCGAAGACATGAAGAAGAACGGTGGCTTCATCCCCGGTGTCAAGCCCGGCAAGAAGACCGCTGAATACCTGGACGATATCATGACCAGGGTCACCCTCCCGGGTGCTTTCTTCCTGGCCTTTATCGCCTGCATGCCGGCGCTTGCCAACGTGATGGGTGTGAACAACCAGTTCGCCAGCTTCTTCGGCGGCACCTCGCTGCTGATCATGGTGGGCGTAATCCTGGACACCCTCCAGCAGATCGAAAGCTATCTGCTCATGCGCCACTACGACGGACTCATGAAGACCGGCCGTCTCACCGGCCGCTCTGGCATGTAATTTTTGAATGTATAAAGAAGAACGATATGTTCAGGCCTAAGACTGAAGAAGAAATCGAACTGCTCCGGATCAACGGTGACCTGGTGTCCCGTACCCTGGCCGAGGTTGGTAAGCTGGTCGCCCCAGGTGTGACAACTGCGAAGTTGAATGAGGTGGCCGAGACCTTCATCCGTGATCATGGTGCCGTTCCTTCCTTCAAAGGTTTCGATGGCTTCCCTGCAGCTCTCTGCATGAGCGTAAACGATGTAGTCGTGCACGGTTTCCCGTCCGACCGCCCTCTCGAAGAAGGTGACATCGTTTCCGTAGACTGCGGAACCCTGTACAAAGGCTACAACGGTGATTCGGCTTACACCTTCCCGGTCGGGGAGGTGGATGCCGAAACCCGGAAGCTCCTGGATGTCACAAAGGCATCCCTGTACAAGGGAATCGAGGCTGCCGTGGCAGGCAATCGCACAGGCGATATCGGATACGCGGTGCAGTCGTACGCTGAGTCGTTCGGTTTCTCCGTCGTCCGCGAACTCGAAGGACACGGAGTAGGCAAGGAGATGCACGAGGAACCCGGTGTTCCCAACTATGGGAGAAGGGGTCACGGCGCTCGCCTTGTAGACGGAATGACCATTTGTATTGAGCCGATGATCTGTGCTGGCGGCAGAGGTGTGTATCTTGCAAGAAATGGTTGGGCAGTTCACACCGCCGATCACAAGAACGCGGCGCATTACGAGCTTACGGTTGTTGTCCGTAAAGGCCGGGCCGAACAACTTTCGACCTTCGACTACATTGAGAAAGATGGTTCCATTAAATTCTAAAGTGACTTTTTGACTATGTCCAAACAAGTAGCTATCGAGCAGGACGGAACGGTGATCGAAACCCTCCCCAACGCGATGTTTCGCGTAGAGCTGGAAAACGGTCATGTCCTCCTCTGCAACATTTCAGGTAAGATGAGGATGAACTTTATCCATATCCTTCTCGGTGACCGGGTCAAAGTTGAGATCTCGCCTTACGATTTAACAAAAGGAAGAATTTCTTTCAGA
>CACXNH010000219.1 GCA_902768955.1 uncultured Bacteroidia bacterium
ACTTTGACATTAGCATCGACTACTGCACCAAGGGTGCCCTCCCAGTGCTGAGTCCGGATCATGATTACAACAATCTTCTGGAAGCGGCCACTGAGTTCTACTATTCCGTAAGGGACGAGGATAAGGTACGTGACGAGTATGAGCGCAAATATGACGCAATGACAGAGGAAGAACGTTCCCAGTACAAGCGTGCCTTGGATAAGCTTCGCCTGGATAAGGCAAAGGCCGGGTGTGCCCTGGTTGATTTGTTGAACGTTGGCTGGGCTGAGGAGAACCCAGAAGAAGATATTGAGAAACCCATAATACCCCACAGCACAATGAAATTACACGAAGCCATTCAGGAGGTTATCCGTCAGAGCGGCCGTCCTCTGACTTATTCTGAAATCGCACTGCGCATCAACCAGCAAGGGCTCTATTCCCGTAAAGACGGGGGGCATGTTCCCGCCAGCCAAATATCGGCAAGGGTAAAGAATTATCCTGCGCTCTTCACGGTAAACAACGAGGCCTCTCCTGCTACCGTCTCACTAAACTAATTGCTATCCAAAACTATGACAGCGAACAACAAACTCCTTGAGAGCCAGTTTATCGCCGTGGGCGAACTAGAGCCAATGTCTATTCCTGCAGCACCGGGCCTTTACTGCATCAAACTCAAGAATAGTGCAAGCTTGCCGGCAAAGTACGGCAAGGTGCGTGACGATGGTATCATCTACATAGGCAAAGGAGACTCCCTCCGTGAAAGGCTCTGGGAAGAAGAGCTGAATCACAGAAGACCGGCCACCTTCTTCAGAGGAATCGGCGCTGTGCTGGATTACCTGCCGCCCAAGGGTTCCCTCTTGGGGAAATCCAACCAGAACAACTACAAGTTCAGTTATGAAGACACGGAGGCCATAAAAGGATGGATGCGCAAGTCTCTTCTTGTGAACTGGGTTGCGCTGGAGCCCGCCAAGATACCGGAGGCAGAAAAGTCGCTGATAATCAAGTATCAGCCGCTGATGAACACCACACATAACCCCAACCCAAGTACGGAACTGGCCGCCGCCAGAAAGCGTTGCAGAGAATATGCCAAAAGTGAATAACATCCCCCAGGAGAAGCCCTGGTACCGGAGATCCAGCAGCTGGGCATGGATTGTTACCGGAGCCCTTGTTCTGGCCGTCATTATCACGCAGATTATGGCCGATGCAGCTGAAGAACGTGCAAAAGCAAATCGGCCCAAACCTCGCTCCTATGAGGAGGTCTTCACTCCGGAGGAGGCAAAGAGGATGGGTATTGGCGGACATATTGATGGTCCTGGCGACTGGAAGCCCGACCCGAATGCAGCCAAGAATGTGCGTGAATTTATCGAGAAGGGCGGCAATGCAGATCCTGCCGGTGATGCCATTCAGGATGGTGATTACCATGACCTGTTGGACCAGAATGGTGGTCCGGAAGGATTCTAAAATAAGACACTCCGGAATATCTCCTTGCTTAATCGCCATTTTGGCGCCGTCCCGGAAGTGATACCGCTCAGGTATGACCGAAGCCCCACTTCATGCGAGGCTTCGGTTTCTTTTTGCTTCCTCATTCCGAAATGGAATACAGTTATTTACCAACAATGTGCCGCTCCACGACCTTGCCGTCCTCATAGACGCAGAAGGTTATCGGCCCCGAGCCTTCGGGTGCCCTTCCGTACCATCGGCCCGACTTTTCTCGGCAGGCCTTTTTGGCGGCTTTCAGGGCAGTTTCGGCATTGGGATGAGGAATGCGTCGGCTGGTGTCTTTGGGCTTCTTTACGGGCCTTCCGGGAATCCAGGAGGGGCGGTCATAACGAGGTGACCAGACGTAATCTGGAATTTCGGTGATGGGTGGGGCAACAAAAATGGGCTCATGTGAATTCATGGGCCCAAAGGTAGTTTTTGCTTGTGCCAAACTGCTGCCACATCTACTGTCCACGGCCACAGGGCGTTGTGCACGGAGTGGACAAGCTTGGTAGAGCCGGAGTAGGGAGATTTCTATGTCGATGTCCTGCCAAAGTAAAACCGCCATCTCTTGAATGTGAAGAGATGGCGGCCAGATTATTATCTAGTTCTTATCGCA
>CACXNH010000220.1 GCA_902768955.1 uncultured Bacteroidia bacterium
GCAGGCGCGATGAAGGTCAAGAAGGCGTTCCCGGATGCGGTTCTGATATTCATCCTTCCCCCGTCGATGAAAGAACTTCTTTCGCGCCTGGTCGGAAGGCAGACCGAGACGGAGGAGTCCATCCGGCGCAGGACCGAAACTGCATACCATGAAATCGTACAAAGAAGTAGCCCAGAGCTGGCTTGACGGCAATTTTGACGCTGAAACCAAGGCAGAGGTCAAACATCTTATGGAAACGGATGAAACCGCCCTTGAAGACGCTTTCTACCGTAATCTCGAATTCGGCACCGGCGGATTAAGAGGTACCATGGGCGTTGGCACCAACCGCATGAACAAGTACACGGTGGGCATGGCCACCCAGGGCCTTGCAAACTATATCAAAGACCATGTGGATGGCGCTGCAAGTGTGTGCATCAGCCATGACAGCCGCAACAATTCCCGCCTGTTCGCGGAAATATCGGCCGATGTCCTCTCCAACAACGGCATCAAGGTCTATCTCTTTGAAGACCTCCGCCCCACCCCGGAGCTCAGCTACAGCATCCGCATCAAGAAGGCAACTGCCGGCATCATGGTAACCGCCAGTCATAACCCCAAGGAATACAACGGTTACAAGGTATTCTGGAGCGACGGCGGCCAGATCACCGCTCCCGTAGACAAGGATATCGTGGCAGAGGTAGGTAAGATCGAGGATCCCGCCCAGGTGGCGTTCAAGCCCCTTCCCGGCGTAGAGAAAGCACCCATTGAGATTATGGGCGCCCATGAGGATGAACTTTACCTCAAGGACCAGCTTTCCCTTATGCTCTCCCCTGAGGCTGTAAAGAAGCACTCAGACCTCAAGATTGTCTACACTCCTCTTCACGGCTGCGGCGTTCGCCTCATGCCTGAGGCTCTGGGCAGAATCGGCTTTAAAAATATAATCCACGTCCCTGAGCAGGAAGTCCCGGACGGAAACTTCCCCACAGTTGCCTCCCCCAACCCGGAAGAGCCCGCCGCAATGGCTATGGCCCTTGCAAAGGCCGATGAAACCGGCGCAGACCTTGTCCTTGCAACTGACCCTGACGCAGACCGCCTTGGCATTGCAGTCCGCAACGACGAAGGCAAGATGGTCCAGCTCACCGGCAACCAGACCTGGAGTTTCCTAACCTACTACATCCTCAAACGCTGGCAGGAACTCGGAAAGCTTAACGGCAACCAGTACTGCGTAAAGACCATCGTCACCTCCGAACTCCTTGCGGCCATCTGTGAGAGCTTTGGCGTAAAATGCTACAACGTCCTCACCGGCTTCAAGTACATCGCAGAAATCCAGAAGCAGCAGGAAGGCAAGTCTGAGTTCATCTGCGGCGGTGAAGAATCCTACGGCTTCAACCTCGGTTCCTTCGTCCGTGACAAATGCGCCCAGGTAGCGGGCTGCGCCGTTGCAGAGTGCGCCGCATGGGCTGCAGAGCAGGGTCTCACCCTGTGGCAGCTCCTCCAGAAAGTTTACAAGGAGTACGGCCTGTATGTGGAAAAAATGGTGTACATCGTACGCAAGGGCAAATCCGGCGCAGAGGAAATCCAGAAGATCATGGCCGATTACCGCGCCTGCCCTCCCAAGGAAATCGCCGGCAGTCCCCTTGTGAAGGTCATAGACTACAACAAGCCCGAAGAAACCGGTCTTCCTAAGAGCAACGTTCTTCAGTTCTACAACGCCGCCGGCGACGTCGTGACCGTGCGTCCTTCCGGAACGGAGCCCAAGATCAAGTTCTACTTTGGTGCCAAGGGCTCCGACGCCCCCGCCAAGATAGAGGCCCTCAAGGCTCAGTTTATCAGCTAAGATTGCTGCCCCCATCGCTTACCTCTTGCATATTTCCCGGAAATGGAGTAATTTTGCATTCCTTTCCAAGGGGTATTAGCTCAGTTGGTAGAGCGATAGGTTCGCAATCTATAGGTCAGGGGTTCGAATCCCCTATGCTCCACAAATAAGGCCGCTGTCTGCGGCCTTATTTTCGTATTATGCGGGAGGGTGTGTTTTA
>CACXNH010000221.1 GCA_902768955.1 uncultured Bacteroidia bacterium
TCATTTTAGCCTCCACAGTGAAGGATTCAGCGGGGAACTTCTGTGAAAGCAGGTTGGGGCAGTCCCAGAGGCTTCTGTACGGCCATTTCTGCTCTACGCTGTAGAGCCTTACACCGCCGTCCGGAAGCGCCATGTGCCAGTAAGGGCCCGGGATTGCGGGGTATTGCCAGGCCCAGTCTAAACCGTAAGGAGATTTCTCGACTCCGGCTTCACCTCCGCTCGAAATGACAGCATTCTTGTCATTTCGACCGAGCGAAGCGAGCGGAGAAATCTCATACCTTACCACCGGCTGCCCTACGCCGTCACCGTCAGGATCTTCGCCTATGATGGGCCAGCCATCGGCCTGCCATAATAGCGGCTGAAGATGGACTATGCGGCCGTATGCGCCCTTGTCCTGGAAATGGAGGAACCAGTCCTTGCCGTCCGGAGCATCCACCCAAGCGCCCTGATGAGGGCCGTTGATGGTTCCGGGGGCCCAGGCCATCACAATCCTCTCCTCATACGGGCCGAAGGGGTCTTTTGCCGTCAGGACGGTCTGCCAGCCTGTGGGAACGCCGCCCGCCGGAGAGAAGATATAGTAGTACTCTCCCCTCTTGTAAAACTTTGTGCCCTCAATGGTGGGTTGGGTCTTGTGGCCGTCGTATACAATCCTTGACGGGCCGATAAGTGACGTTCCGTCAGGAGCCATCGGAGCTACAAAAAGGACGCTCTTAAGGCCCGCACGGGAACCGGCAAGGCCGTGTGAAAGCCAGGCCTTTCCATCCTTGTCCCAAAGCGGGCAGGGGTCTATGAATCCCTTCTGACGCACCACCCACACGGGTTTTTCCCAGATTCCTGCAGGATCCTTGGATCGGACCATAAAGACACCGCGGTCAGGGTCTCCCACATAGATGTAGAACCAGCCATCGTGGTAACGGATAGCCGGAGCCCATATTGCGTTTCCATGCTGGACGGTTGTACGGAAATCGGCATCTGTTCCGTCGCAGAGATAATCCAGAAGGGCGGCGCCTATCTGTTCCCAGTGAACAAGATCCTTTGAATGAAGGATGGGGAGCCCCGGGAAACAGTTGAAGGACGATGCCGTCATATAGTAATCCTTCCCCACCCTGCACACATCCGGATCACTGTAATCCAGATGCAGGATGGGGTTGGTGTATTCAATCCCGACCTTGGGGCTGCAAGATACCGCACAGGCCAGAAGGAATACAAGGAGGCGTCGAATACAAATCATTACAAATCAATCACTTATCACAAAACCCTTATGCAATTCTACATAGGGGATTTTGCATAAAACACAGTATATCAGCAACTTCCATTCTACGGCAATACCGCATCCTTTGAGACGTAAGCCCCTGCTTCAGCAGCAGTCAGGATTTTGCCGCAGGAATTGCGGGAAGAAGTTGAAACGCCCGTTGTGCCGTATTCCTTCCAGCCGTCAGTGGCCGTAGGAGTGGCAGGAGTGGGAGTTTTGCCGGTATGCCAGCCTGCGGGGGCTATGGCAGCAGTCATTGAGCAGTTCACGGTATGTGCCGTCGGCAACCTCTATTGTAACTGCGTCATTCTTTCCAAGGGTTGTTGCGTAACTCAGGGCGCCCTGCACGGTGCAGAAATCCGCGCTGCCGTCTTCAGCCACCTTGAGAGTGGTGCCGGAGGGTTTTGCCTTGGTGGTGAAATCGGCCCTCTCAACGGCCTTGCCGGCAACGGAAGCGTCTACGGTGAAGTAGTAACTGCCGCCGAAGTCAAGGGCCTCGTTGTGAAGTTTTCCTTCAAGACGTACGGGAGTGTAGTGCACCGGACAGTAACGTTCCTTTTGGCCGATGTCCCCTCCTTCAGGAAAGAGCCCTCTCCCGTGAGTTTCCACTCATAGGAGGTTGCGCCCTCGACGGCTCCCCACTGGAACGTGAGGCTGCCATCCGTAGCATTATGGCACTTGAGGTTATGAGGAACAGCAGGAGCCCCGGCCGAATCAACTCCATCCGGGGCTTTGCTGCAAGAGAATAATGC
>CACXNH010000222.1 GCA_902768955.1 uncultured Bacteroidia bacterium
TTCCCGACCTGATCGTCATTCCCGACCGTCGTCGTCATTCCCGACCTGATCGGGAATCTCTCCTATTTCATCCACTGTTTTGGATCGAACCCTTCCGGCATTTTGCCGTTTGAAGCATCCACAAGGCCGTCCACAACCTTGTCAAGGGCTTCCTTCACCTTGCCGGAGAGCATCATCTTCATCATGAGGTTAAGATCGGCCTCCACCTTAATGTGGAAATCCGTCTTGTAGGGGTCCTCTGCGGCGGGGTCGAAGTGAAGGACTATGTGGAAGGCGAAGGGCGCGCCGTAGTCCACAAGTTCAATGCGGGAATAGGGAACCCTCTCATGTACTTTCACGCCTATGTTGAAGCCCTGGACCGTGGCCTGGAGGGTGTCAAAATCGGCCGTAATCATGTCTTTCTTGTCTTCAGGGAGCATGGCCTTGAAGTTCTGGAGGTCCGTGAAAGACATGTACAGTTCATGGGGCTGACGTGAAACTATGCCGTGTTTGCTTTCTATTGTTGTCATAAAAAGTTTGTATCTTTGTATCTCCGCAAAGATAGCAAAATATGCACAAAATCTACTTTGGAAAGCGCACAATTATAATTTGTTCCCCCAAGGAGGAGGCTTTGGCGGATCCCAATTCCGTAGAGTTCCATGTGGGGGAAAAACTGGACATCCATCATCTTGTGAGGATGTTTGAGGTCCAGGACACGCTTTCCCGAATATATATTCCGGCCGATGACGAGGAAAAGACCTACCGCCGCCTGTGCGCGGAGTTCAAGGAAGTGAACGCCGCCGGAGGGCTTGTGAGCAACCGCCGCGGAGACTTCCTCCTTATTTCCCGTAACGGCCTCTGGGACCTCCCAAAGGGTCATCAGGAGCCCGGAGAGGACATTGAAATCTGTGCTGTCCGTGAGGTTCAGGAAGAAACCGGAGTGGACCAGCTGGAACTGCGTCGCCTCATCTGCATCACGGACCACGTTTATCTGCGTGACGGCCTGTGGCACCTCAAGCACACATGGTGGTACGACATGCTGTACACGGACCCTACCAACCTTACCCCCCAGCGTGAGGAGGACATCACCAAGGCTGCCTGGGTGGCCAAATCCTCGCTGCCTCCGTTCCTGAAAAACACATACCCGTCCATAGTTGAGGTCTTCCGCGAGGCCAGAATATAGTTCTCCCCGGGCGGTGGGACCCGCCAGCTATTTTCCCGGATGCTGCTTGCGGTAGAGTTCCCAACTGTTGAAAAGGTTCTGCCAGATGGCATAGAGCCCGCCGGCCACGGATGTGACGGGTGTCATGTAGTTGTAGCCCAGCCAGATAAGGAAACCGGTGTTCTTCTGGCCAAGGGCCTGGCCGGGGGTGATTTTATCGGCCCCAAGACGGCGTCCGGTAAAGAACTGCAGGAAGCAGCAGAACACTGAAACCAGCACAATTCCGGCAATGGGAGCCGCTCCAAGGCAGCTTTCCATCAGCGCGCGGGTGGCAAGGATCATAGCCAGGGTGAGCCCCACGCCCCATACGTAGAATGAATTTGAGCTCCATCTCATCAGGCTGCGCTGGAGCCGGTGAGTGGTGTAGCGGATGGTCCAGGCCAGAAGGCCGGGGAGCACCAGCACGGGGAAAACCTTCAGCGCAATGTGCCCCACGTATGTCCAGAAACCCATTGTGGCCGATGGATTTACCATGGGAATCACCAGCGGAATGAGGAAGGTACCGGCAAGATTAATCATCACCAGATAGGTAACGGTTCCGGCAAGGTTCCCGCCAAGTTTCTCCGTAATCACCCCTGCGGCCGATGCCGTGGGGCAAATAAGGCACAACATGGCACACTCAAGGAGCATCCTTGCATTGCCGGTGGGCATAAAGGAGATTATTGCCGATAACCCCAGGAACAGCCCCACCTGGAACGCCAGGGCAAGGAAGGAACAGGAGGGTGGCAATGACAAGGCGCTGGCCCTCGGAGACCATAGCGTGAAGTACCCGCTCGTGGCTATGGAGCGCCGGAGTGAAGTAGTAGACAAGATACAGGCCTATGCCCAGAACAATTGCTCCGGGCAGCATCCAGTCGTTCAAAAGTTGCCGTGTGCGGCTCATTTTTTAGTGAAGATACGGTCTATGAGAGGGTCTGTGAACCTCATGCAGATACCTGTGAGGATTGCAAGGATGAGGGTGCCCTCACGGATGACCACTGTGTGGCCGTTACCGTCCAGAAGCCCGAACACAATGAATGAGAACGCTGCCGTAGCGGCAACCATCACAATGTCGAAAACCACCTTTACCCTGCTGAAAGGGCTCTTTGTAACCTCCGAGAGCACCGCCACAAGTTTGTCACCGGCCAGAATCCAGCCGTCTCCAACCACCTCCAGTTTAATGCCAACAGCCGTAATCACAACAGCCCCCAGGCTCAGGAGTATCTGGATCACATAGTTTGTGGACGGGGCGTCAATGGCATTGAACAGCCAGATTGAGGCGTCGCACATATAGCCAAACACAAACGCCGCAGGAATCTGCATCAGGTACCTCAGTTGGAATTTTTTCCCCA
>CACXNH010000223.1 GCA_902768955.1 uncultured Bacteroidia bacterium
GATTCCTGCGACGGTATCCTGGCACGCGAGCACGCTCTCAAGTACCGCGCTCCCTACACCACCAACAAGGATTTCCGTACTGCTGTAAACAACGGTGAAATCGCCTATAACGACATCAACCTTAGCCACATGGCACAGGAACTCCGTTACGGATTCTACGGCAAACTGAACATCGGAATCATGGAAGCCTTTGATGTAACCGATGACGGTAAGATCTGGGTTACCGCTGGTGTTGGTATCGCCCCCACAGTAGCCCGTCTGGCAGAGAAGCTCATTATTGAGGTTAATGCAGCCCACGCCCGTTGCGCCAAGGGTCTGCACGATATCTACGAGCCCGCCGATCCCCCTTACCGCCGCGAGATTCCCGTATATCAGCCCAGCGACCATATAGGTAAGGACTACATCCAGGTAGATCCCGCCAAGATCATCGGCATAGTTGAGGTTAACATCCCCGACGAGGCCCGCGGCTTTACCGCCCCCGATGAGACCACCCTCCAGATTGGTCACAACGTGGCACAGTTCCTAATCAGCGACCTCAAGCGCGGCATCATTCCTTCAACCTTCCTGCCTCTGCAGAGCGGTGTAGGTAATGTAGCAAACGCCGTTCTGGGTGCTCTGGGCGAGGATCCGTCAGTTCCCGCATTCCAGATGTACACCGAGGTTATCCAGGATTCTGTAATCAACCTGATGCGTGAGGGCCACTGCAAGTTCGGCTCCAGCTCATCACTGAGCGTCAGCAACGAGACCCTGCAGGGCATCTACGACGACATGGATTTCTTCAAGGACAAGCTGGTGCTCCGTCCCACCGAAATTTCAAACAGCCCCGAGGTTGCCTCTTATCGCAATGAACACCGCCCTTGAGGCCGATATCTACGGCAACGTGAATTCAACCCACGTAAGCGGAGTCAAGATGATGAACGGCGTGGGCGGTTCGGCCGATTTCACCCGCAACGCATTCATCTCCATATTCAGCTGCCCGTCGGTAGCCAAGGGAGGCAAGATAAGCGCCATCGTTCCCATGTGCACACACGTGGACCACAACGAGCACAGCGTCAAGGTTCTCATAACTGAGCAGGGTATAGCCGACCTTCGCGGCAAGTCACCCGCCGAGCGCGCCAAGTGCATCATCGAGAACTGCGTGCACCCGGATTACAAGCAGCTCATGTGGGATTACCTCAAGATAGCCCAGAAGGGTCAGACCAGCCACGCTCTCGACAAAGCCTTTGCCCTGCACAAGGCCCTGGCCGAGAAGGGCGACATGCACCTGGCCGAGTTCTAATCTAGGCCTTTGTACTATCAACGGTCCGCAGCTTCCTGTTGCGGGCCGTTGTTTTTTTACCCCCTGCGCCCTTTTGCGGCCATACCTGTCACCACAAGCGTTGTAGCCCCGATTCTCTGCAAGTATGGCTCCAAAAATGGCCAAAACCCGGGTTTTCGCTGCCATACTTGCAAAAAACCGCCTTTTAAAGGCCATTTTACGCAGGTATGGCCAT
Source organism: uncultured Bacteroidia bacterium (assembly GCA_902768955.1). Taxonomy (GTDB): domain Bacteria; phylum Bacteroidota; class Bacteroidia; order Bacteroidales; family UBA932; genus Cryptobacteroides. Next base: position 1,494 of record CACXNH010000223.1, read on the forward strand.
TTTTTGCGTTACAGCCACAGGCAGCGGGAGGCCTGACTGTCGGACACATGGAAATCATTCATTAGAATCCTTTTGATGGATTCCCGCTTATCGCGGCTGAGCTGGTATATGGATGGAGATTTGAATTCAGGGAGTATGCATCGGTCAATAATGCCGCACAAATCTATGTCGCTTCGACAGTTACGGAAAGTAGCAGCCTTTTCATTGTACATATAGGATTTGACGGCATCTTCATTGTGGATTGGCTCTATGTCGGAAATGCTTATTGCGGGCTTACCGTTTCTGTCCTGCTCCTGCTCTTCAAGCCATTTTTCATCGGTCTTGCGGAACATATTGTATTCAAATGCTCCGGGCGAAACAAACAGAAGTTCGGTTTGACGCAACTGCTCGAAACAAGGCCTCAGGAATACTCCGGAAGGAGACATTACCCAGTCATCGGGCCATTCGGAATACCTGGGCAGATAGAGTTTTATGGCATTGCGGCTGGTGATGGGAGAATAACCGTTGGGAAAGACCAATCCATGGGTGGATTTGTTCCCGGAAGATATTGTCTTTATCCAGTGACCGGCCCTGTTTTTGTGGTATTCATCAGGGTTACGGTTTCCCTGGTATGGGCGCTCCGTTTTTCCCAATTCGGGAATGAACATATCATTGATGGATGAATAGGGATACATGAATGAAGTGCCTGAAACTCCATGATGAAGGCCGTTCCTGAGCACATAACTGCAAGCTGAAATCATGTGATAATTACCCTCAATAATCAGTGAGAAGTAGTATTTCTCACCCATTCTTCCGCCGCAGTCACGCTGGTATTTTTGAGTGAAATACCATGTATATCGCTTTCGTAAGGCAGTAATAAAATCTGACAACTGGTTGGATTCGGAGTATAGGATGCTGCCATCCCGGTCAAAACCGGGCTTAATAACGGTCTTTGAATATGGTCCAACAGACAGCCTACTCTCGGTTTTATCCGATGAAAACAACAATAAATGAACATGGTTTGACATTTCGGTATCGGCAAAAATAACAACACCGTACTTCCATGAAGTTAGTGCAAGCAAGTTAAGGAAGAAACCCACATCCTGCGGACTTCGGAACATCACCTCCTGATGGGAAGTAAAGCAACAATGAATCATTTTTTTCATGATAGGAAAAGGTATTAAGAATTAAATACAAACAAGGAA
>CACXNH010000224.1:0-1837 GCA_902768955.1 uncultured Bacteroidia bacterium
ATATAAATATCAGTTTATAGGCTTTAACATGATTGGGTGAAAATAGGTTTATTATTTAATCATTTCATTTCGTTATCTAATGAGCTAATTTTTTGCCCAATTCTCTTTCATTGTGCGTTCATTTTAAGTTTCTTACTCAACATTGCCTTGGCTCGATGCAGTTGAGAGGCGGAAGTCCCCTCTGTTATGCCCAATAATGCTGCTATTTCTTTATGACTGAGATCTTCAAAGACATAGAGGTTCAATACCGTTCTATAACCATCCGGCAGGGAACGAATGGCATCAAATATTACGTCCTGAGATAAAGCATCATACTCCGGCTCCTCCAAAGATGATTCGTCTATCAGGTCATCTGACAGAGGCGCAAACTTCAACCGTTTCCTTTTCCGAAGCCACGATATGCAGGCGTTTGTGGTAATTCTGCTCATCCAAGCCTGGAGACTTCCCGGACCTTGATACTCGAAGCGGTCAATATTGTCAAATATCGATATGAAACTGGTTTGCAGGACATCTTGAGCGTCGTCTTTATCGGGGATATACCGACTGACCAGGCCCATCAGAAGAGGTGCGCAACCGTCAAAGAGCCGTCTCATGGCGGCGCCGTCTCTTTTGCGTATTTTCTCCAAAAGCAGTTGTTCCTCTGCAGTTTCCATCTTTCACCTTATTAACGCTCGCAAAATGGAATCCTTGCACGAAAATACAAAAAAGTGTTAAATTTGTGTCTATGAACCTTCTGCAGCTTTTCCGGAACATAAGGCCGTTTGTGAGGCCATACCGCCTGCTGGTGCTCATCACACTCATCCTTACCCTGGTGGGGTCAATGATGCAGCAGGTGAACGCCATAGTGCTGGACCGCACCGTGGATGCCATCAACGCGCTTATCGGCACGGATTTCTCCTGGGCCCAGGCGGCAAGGATCCTTACCATAATATCGGCGGTGCTGCTGGGGAAGGAGGTTTTATCGGCCCTTATCACCTTTGCGCAGAACTACTACGGTGAGCGTATGCGCATCTTTGTGTCCAGGGACCTGTCGCAGGCAGTAATAGAGAAGGTTCTCACTTTCAGGATGGCTTTTTTCAGTGCCGATGAAAACGCAACAGGAAAAATCCAGGCCCGTATAGACCAAGGTGTGAGCAGCCTCTCCCGCACGGTGCAGAACTTCTTCATAGACCTGCTGCCCCTGTTCACCAGCGCCGCCCTTGCGCTTATCCTCATGTTTGCGGCCAACGTTTACGTGGGCCTGGTGGCCCTGGGCATAGTGCCTGTGTACTTTTGGATTACGGTGCGTCAGGCAAAAAGGCTCAAGGGATGGCGCCGTGAGATGCGCTCCCATCTTGAAACCAAGAGCCAGGGCATAAAGAACATCATAGATTCCATCAACGTCATAAAGTCCTTCAACCGTGAAAAGATTGAGGGCCAGAAGCAGCTGGACATCCAGAACCAGGTTACCGCCAACCAGATGAAAACCCGCCGCGTGGCGTTCTATTTCAACGGCCTCAAGAGCTTTGTAAGGCAGGTGGGGACGGTGCTGGTAATCATCCTCACGGCATATCTGGTGCTCATAGATTACCCCGGGATGACCATAGGCAAGATAATGTACCACGTGATGCTCTTCTCCAACGTGGTGGCGCCCATCACCCAGCTCCAGAGGATCTTCGACGACGTAAACGACGCCCTCATCTACGCGGAAGGCTTCTTTGATATCCTCAACTCTGAAAAAGAGATTGAGCCCAGCGGAAAATACTGCCCTAAGGATGTTAAAGGCCGATTCGAACTTAAGGGCGTGGACTTCACCTACCCCAACGGAACGCAGGCGCTTTACGGGGTGGATATGGTC
>CACXNH010000224.1:1881-3093 GCA_902768955.1 uncultured Bacteroidia bacterium
GCGGCACCATCACCCTGGATGGGGTGGACCTCAGGGAGTGGGACACGCAGTATCTGAGGGAGAATATCGGCCTTGTGCTCCAGAAGAACCATATCTTTGACGGCACCATTGAGGAAAACATCCGCTACGGTAAGCCGGATGCCACTTTTGAGGAGGTTGTAGATGCTGCAAAGAAGTCCTATATCTATGACCAGATTATGGCCCTTCCAAAGCAGTTCAAGGGGAAGGCCTCAGACCTTTCCGGCGGCCAGCAGCAGAGGATAGCCATTGCCCGCATGTTCCTCAAGAACCCTCCCATCATCTTCCTGGACGAGCCCACGGCATCCCTCGACGCCATTGCCACGGAGCAGATAAAAAATAGCATAGAGGCCATCAAGAAGGACCGCACCGTGATAATCATCTCACACAGCATCTCCCAGATCATAGACAGCGAGATGGTCTATGCCCTGCAGAAAGGCCGCGTGGAGCAGTCCGGACACCCCGACGAAGTGTACAAGAAGGGCGGCATCTACAAGGACATCATAGATGCATCGGCCCGAAGCCTCAACATAGAAAAGATTGCAAAGACCCTGGAGGGTTAGTTACTGAAGAAAAAGTATAGCGCGGCCCATGGAATTGGGATGCCTTTGGCGTGGCCGATGGTGCGGTAGGACGCGTCCATTACCGTGCCGTCGTCACGGATGTGGCCTATTGTGCGGTAAGAGGAATCCATCACTGTCCCGTCATCGCGGATATGGCCAATGGTGCTGTAGGAGGCGTTCTGGATTGTGCCGTCACTGCGTATGTGCCCTATGGTCTTGTAGGAAGCGTCCATCACCGTCCCGTCACTACGGATATGGCCAACAGTGTGGTATGAAGCATCCTGGATGGTGCCGTCACTGCCGATATGGGCTACGGTCCTGTAACTGGCATTGGTTATCTGCTGGGCGTAGAGGCTGCCTCCAAGAAGGATCCCGACCAGTATGATGAGCAAACGTTTCATGGGATTACCGGCCGTTGTTTCCGGAGTCTGAGAGAAGGTCACAGATGAGGTTGATACTGGATATAACAGGGTACATGGTGGTGTCCTTGATGCAGTCCCTGAGGGATATCCACGGGGCCGATGTATCATCTATGGAGTCATAGAAAACCACCCCTGGAACATACTCTGAGAGGAGGTTCCGGAGGGCCTCAGTCTTCTTCCGGCACTGAAGTTCAAACTGCTTGTCAAAG
>CACXNH010000225.1 GCA_902768955.1 uncultured Bacteroidia bacterium
AAACCAGATGAGGTCCGGGCGCCACTGCCAGCCGTCTATATGGGCAAAAGTGGGAGCGTAGCTGGACATCACCACAATATCTGCATTGCGCTCAAGCCCAGTCATGAAGGAAGCCTCCAGGAGGGCGGCATTGAAATGATTGAACTTCTTGCCGTCACTGCCGTGGCAGGCATATTCCCCGGCAAACACCTTGGGACCGGTTCTGGGGTAATTGTCATAGCGGTCTGCCCTCTTTTCATAGAAGCCCTCCCAGCTGTAATAATGCTCATCCACAAGGTCCACTTCCAGGCGGCGCATCTCCTTCCAGAGGTCGTCGAACCATTCACCTCCACTGTAAGGGCCCGAGGTGCCAATAATCTGGATTTCAGGATACTTCGCGCGCACTGCGTTCATAAAGGGGACAAAACGCTCAATGAATTCTTCCCCCCACTGCTCGTTGCCTATTCCAAGGTATTTGAGTCCGAATGGTTCGGGATGGCCCATCTGCGCGCGTACCTTCCCCCATTTGCTCTTGGGAGAACCATTGGCAAACTCAATGAGGTCCAGGGCATCCTGGATATAGGTTTGGAGGTCTTCCATGGAGCAGTTGGGATGCCACTGAGGGTCGTTCTGGAACTGGCAGGCCATACCGCAGCTCACAATTGGAACGGGCTCCGCGCCAATTTCCTCTGCAAGGCGGAAGTACTCATAGAAGCCAAGGCCGCCGCTCTGGTAGTAATCCGGGAACATGCGCTCGAAGGTGCCGTAGTTCCAGCGGTTGATATTGATGGGGCGGTTCTCGACAGGGCCCACTGTGTTTTTCCACTGGTAGCGGTTCTCAAGGTTGGTTCCCTCCACTATGCAGCCTCCGGGGAAGCGGAGAATGCCGGGACGAAGGTCCGCAAGAGCCTGCGCGAGGTCCTTCCTGAGGCCGTTTTCATCTCCGTTGAAGACATCTGCCGGGAACAGGGAAATGTGCTCCACGTCCACGGCGGCATCACGTGACTCATCCCAGAGAAGAAGACGGAAAGCGCCTTTCTGAACAGTGGCGGGAGATGTGAGGACAGCCTCATACTTTGCCCACTTTGTGCCTTTTACGGTAATTGGGGCAAGGTCAAGATTCTGATTCTCCACCTGACCGTTGGGATTCACAAGTATGGCGGCAAGGCCAACTTCCTTTGACTTTCCCACCGTGCGCGCCCATAAGGTAAGTTTATATTGAGCCCCTTTCTCAAGGCCTATTCCAAGCCAGCCTTCGTTCTGGAGACCGCACTGCATGGCGGGATGGGCCTGCGCTTTCAGGCGTACGTAGTGAGGGTTGTTCTCAAACGGTGCGCCATCCGTAAGGACCTCAACCTTACCAAAAGTTTTCCAATCCTGAAGAGGATTGTCATATTCGAAGGAACGGTTTGCAATCTTCTCTGCGTACAGGCCGCCGTCGGCCGCAAAATTGATATCCTCCAGGAAAATGCCGTACATGGTGGGCTGGATGGGAATGCCGGGGGCATCGGCATCTACCGTGAGGGTATTTCCGCGGGGCTGGGCTATGGCAAGGACGCTGACCAGCAGTGCCAGCAGTGCAAGGATATTCTTTTTCATTATTTTACCTCCCATTCATAAAGACCGGCGGAAAGTTCATCCGGAAGGTCCACTTCCAGTTTTACGGCGCTGGTGGTAACCGGTGTAAAATTCACTTCGCAGGCGGCGCCCTTCACGGCAGGATAGGCGCCGGCGGCCTCCACGGGCACCCACTCCCCTGCCGCGTTCTTGTAGAGGATGCGCCAGGCCATCATTGATGGCTCCTATTGAACGGGCAGGGTGGGATGCCTCGATTTTACTGGTAGAAGCTATTGTGGCGGGCTTTGAGGGCTTTGTGGCCCTGAGGTCCTGGGGAAGCCACACGGCCATTTCTCCGCTTCCGCGGTGGCACCAGGCATAATAAGGGATAAGGGTAAGGTTGACATCGTTTGCAACAAGACGGCCGTCCTTGCCAAAGGAAAGGGTCTGGACTTTAGTGGACACCTTGTCTATGCCATAGAGTTCCGGGGAATGGGCATAGCTGAACTCAGGGGCCTGGTTCATAAGGACGCTGCGTACGGAGAAACCGGGGTTGTCCGGCCATTCTGCGCAGTATACCACGGGGCCTTTCTCTATGGATATGCGGCCTTGGTCTGCCCTTACGGCCTGATGAGCCTTCACAACGCGCGGTTCCATGTCAAAGTGTACGCTCACCTTATCTCCCTTTTTCCATTTGCGGGAAATCACAAAATAGCCGTTCTGGAGTTCACTCTCCACGGGAGCGCCGTTAACGCACACGGTATAGCCAAGGCGCTTTCCGTCCACAAACTTGTAAAGGTCTGAGGGAACAACCTCTCCCCTTACCCAGCCGGGGATACGGATCCTGAGGTCCATCTGCTTTTTGAGGGAGGTCTTGTCTATGGATATCTCTACATCTCCGTTCCAGGGATAACCGGTTTTCTGAGACAGCACCACCTGCTTTCCAAGCACCTTCTGGGTCATGGTATTGGACATGAAAAGGTTTACATACAGGGAGTTGTCCTTGACCGCATATACGTAACCTGGGACCGAAGGGATGAAGCGGCAAATATTTGAAGGGCAGCAAGCGCAGCCAAACCAGGCCTGCCTCTGGTGCTGGCCGATTGATTCAAGCGGATTGGGATAGAAGAATCCGTTGCCTTCCAGGGAAACGCCGCTGATAAGGCCGTTGTAAAGAGTACGCTCAAGGACGTCGTAGTATTTGGATTCTCCGTGAAGGAGGAACATGCGGTAATTGACATAGACGTTGCCTATTGCCGCACAGGTTTCGCAGTAGGCGCTCATGTTGGGAAGCTGGTAGTTCTCTCCGAAAGCCTCACCGGCATTTGTGGCGCCGATACCACCCGTGATGTAGAGTTTCTTTGAAACAATATTGTCCCAGATCCGGTCTATTGCATGGATGTAGCCCTGATCTCCGGTAAGAGCTGCGACATCGGCCATTCCGGCATACATGTAGGCAGCCCTGACGGCGTGACCTACGGCCTCATCCTGGTCAAGGACGGGAAGGTGGGTCTGGTTGTACTCATCACGATACTCTGTCTTTCCTCTCTCATCCAGGAAGAACTTGGCCTCATCCAGGTATTTCTTTTCCCCGGTTGCAAGATAAAGCTTTGCAAGTGCCATCTCTGCAATCTGGTGACC
>CACXNH010000226.1 GCA_902768955.1 uncultured Bacteroidia bacterium
GGCAGTTCCTGTTGAAAAAAGAATAGAGCTACAGGAAGACCTGGATCCAAGGACATTGTTCATTCTGGATGAAGTGGATCGCCTCTTGCGGGAGAACAACCTTACGCTGGACGAACTGAAAGTCATCATCGGCTATAAGGTAAAGTTGAGCCGGATGCAGATAACCCGAAACGGAAAGATTCTGCTCACGGACTTTCCGGACAAGGAAACCGGCCAGCCCAAAGAGGTGAAGATGGATTCCCTGACCAAGATGCTGTACTTCTTTTTCCTGAAGCACCCGGAAGGCGTGCGCATCAAGGAAGTGGGGGACTATATGGCTGAACTGATGCACCTGTATATGGGAATAACCGGCCGGGATGACAAGGACACCATCCGGGCCAGTATTCTCGGCCACGTGGATCCGTTCGGAAACAGCATCAACGTGAGCATGTCCAGAATTAAGTCGGCCTTCAAGAACCAGATGGATGCCGGCGTGGCCCGCTACTACTGGGTAGAAGGCAAGGGCGGCGAGCCTTACCGTGTGGCCCTGGACCGTGACTACGTGCTGTGGGAGTACGAGGTTTAGTTCTTCTTCTCGTCCTCGTCAAACAGGGTGTCCATACAGCCCATTTCCTTTGCGCTCATCGGCAAGTCAAACATCTTGCTGGCCTTTCTGTGAGCTTTCACAATGCTGCAGGCCAGGAAGGCCGTACCGGTAGGCGTTGCGTCATAGTTGAGCGCATTGGGAATGTGCAGGTCCCGAGCCACTTCCACGGCGTCTTGGTTTGCACCGATATAGGCCAGCACCCAGCCCTTGCTGCGCAGGCGGTCCACCAGTGCCTTTATTGTTTTGCCGCTGTATTCGGTAGATGAATTCTCCATCCCGTCGGTGATGACGGTAGCCATTACGCGGTCATCCTCACGGACCAGACCTTCCATCTCGTTAAGGGTCTTTCCCATCGCATCGTGAAGGGGTGTGCAGCCGCCGGGACGGTAGTCCTTGGTGGTGAAATCCTTCACGGACTCGATGGGGACGCGGTCGCGGCGCATCTTGATGCCTTCGATGCCTTGGCCCTCGAAGGTGACAATAGTCACGTAGTGGATCTGGTCCGGATGCTCTTCCTGGTCCTTGCGGATACCATTAAGAACTTCGTTCATGCTCTGGATGGTCTCTTTGTAGATGGACGACATGCTCCCGCTTTCGTCCAGAATGATAACGTTGTAGATATTCATGGTGCAGTGTGTTTTGGTTTGCTGGTGCAAATATATACTGTGTTTTCACGGTCATTGCAACGGCTGCAAGGCTTGCAGAACTCTTACCTGACTATTCCGGGAATAATCCGTATCTTTGCACTGTCATGAAGATTGACTGCCACTGCCATATCCTTCCGGAGATTGACGACGGAGCCTCTTGCATCGAGGTTTCGGCCGATCTGGCACGCAGACAGGTGGCGTGGGGCTTTGAACGGGCAATCTGTACTTCGCATCGCTCGTATCTGTTCCGGAATACGCCGGATATCGTGCGCCGGGCCTGCGACCGGTTGCGGGAAGCGCTGGCTGTCCGCCGGATCCCGCTGGAACTGGTGCCGTCCATGGAATATCGCTTCATCCCGGAAACCTGGCCGGAGACGCTGGAAAAAGGCTGGCTGCTGCCGTGGGAGGGCAATCATCTGCTGGTAGAGCTCCCTATCAACGACCCCCTACCAACCCGTCCTGGCGCATCCCGAGCGCTATTTGTACCTGGAAATGGAGGAGTATATCGGCCTTAATGAAGCAGGCTGCCTGTTTCAGCGTAATGCTGGTTCCCTCGAAGGCCTCTATGGCCAGGCGGTCAGCGTCCGCTGCGAGGCTTTAATGAAAGCCGGCCTCTACCACCTGGTAGGGACCGACCTCCATAACGAGCGCTACGCTATGTTCTTCGACAGCATTCACCTTCGCGCCGAAGAATTTCCACGAGAAGCCGCAACTTAGTTCTTCACAACCTTTTGGCTTTATTCACATCCTTACGGTTCATCGTCATCACCAGATTCCTTGCTCCACCCTTCTCATAGAAGTACACGCGGAACACCTGCCCCTTCACCAGGGCAATCTTGTCGAAGGTAAACACCAGCCGACCCTCTGTATCGGGTGCAATAGCGCCCAATCCATAAGATGCCCGCGGGAACACCGCCTTCTCATACTGCAAGCCCCGCTTCGTCCGCCTGGCGCTCTCCACGGCAAATCGAGGCGTGGCTAGCTCGTAGCTTACAGTCCCATTTGCCTTCCAAGCCCTCTCCAGCACCACTGGAGTGACTGATACTGTGTTAGTTACTGTTCTCATTTTCTTTCAAGCTTTTTTCAAACATTGGTTAATAATTGTTTTTCAGTCCCAATTGCTTGACGCTTGAAAGCTGGAAAAAACGCCTCAAAACCGCAGGTTGTTGTGCATTTGTTTGGTACTGCATTTATAACCGTCCCTGCCTTTATGCTGTTAATTATGTTATCTTTGAAATCCGCAGAAAAATAAACTCTGAGCATACCCTTTTCGCCGTTTATAACGGGGTATTCCCCATCGGGAGTAAACACGCAGGGCGGAAATTCGTGATTTTTCCTGTAATATGCGAGGTCGGCAGAACCGTTTTCCTCATTTGTTCCGAAAATAAGCTGTACTCCGCTTTTTAATTTAATATTTAAATCTTTTATTGCTTTGAGAGCAAAAAATGCCGCAACGGAAGGACCTTTGTCATCTATTGCCCCACGTCCGATAAGCTTGTCTGTTTCGGGTTCATAGCGCAGTACATAAGGGTCGCCCGTCCAGCCGTCACCTTCGGGAACTACATCAAGGTGACAGAGTATCCCCAATTTCAACTCCGCATTGTTGAAAACTGCCGTACCGACATAGTTTTCAACATTTTCAACGGCAAATCCCTCCTGCCTGCACCTGTCAAGCATGATATTCAGGGCTTTTGCAGGCTTTTTTCCGAAAGGGAATCCCTCTGACGGTTCATTCTGAACGCTCCTGACGGATATCAATTCACGCAGAAAATCAATCATTTCCTGTTTATGTT
>CACXNH010000227.1 GCA_902768955.1 uncultured Bacteroidia bacterium
GCTGGGACTCGTTGGTCACGAAGAACTCCACCACCTTGAGGTTGTTTTCCTCCCTCACTTGCACCTTTCCACTCTGCAGCATGCTGGCAAGACGGGGCTTGGAGCCATACTGGCCGGCCAGTTCCTTCCACTTCAGGCGCAGGACTTCGTCCTCCGGCAGGGCCGATTCCTCCGTAGCCGATGCCACCTGCTCCACCTCCTTGGGCTTTTCCTCAATGATGGCGCTCATGGACAGGGCCGAGCCGGTCTTGGCAGCGCGGCGCCGCGCGGGGGCTGCGGGGGTTGCGGGGGTTGCTGGAGCTGCGGGGGCCGATGGTGCCGGCTGGGCTGCGGGTTTCTCGTCGGGCACGGCCTGGGCGGGCATTTCCTGCTTGGGGGCAGGGGCCGGGGCGACGACAGGTGCCGGTGCTGCAACGGGTGCAGGTGCCGCAACAGGAGCCGATGCCACCGGTTTGTCGGAGGGCTTACCCATAATGTAGCTCAGCTTCATAAGGGCAAACTCAATGTGCAAACGAGGGTTCACGGCCGCTTTGTAGCCGGTTTCACAGGCGGTAGTAATGCCCAGGGCCTCAAAGAGGAACTGGTTGGAGCACTTGGCTGCCTGGGCGGCATATTCTGCCTTGAGGGAGTCCGGGAGTTCCAGAAGGGGTTCCAGGCCACCGGTTTTGGCCACCACAAGGTTACGAAGATGTGTGGACAGGGAGCCCACAAAATGCAGGGCATTGAATCCCTTGGCCAGAATCTTATCAAAAGTAAGGAACGCGCTGGCATAGTCTCCCACGAGGAAATTCTCTACCAGCGAGAACGAGAATTCGTAATCCAGCACGTTCAGGTTCCGGATTACGTCTTCATATTTTACGTCCTTGCCGCAGAAGGCCACCGTCTGGTCAAAGATGGTGAGAGCGTCACGCATGGCACCATCGGCCTTGGAGGCAATGACATGGAGAGACTTGTCGTCAATGTTGATTCCTTCCTTGGCCGCAATGCCCTGGAGGTTCCGCACCATGTCCGGGATGGAAATACGGTTGAAGTCGTAGGTTTGGCATCGGCTCAGAATGGTGGGAAGGATCTTGTGCTTCTCCGTTGTAGCCAGGATGAAGATGGCATGTGCCGGAGGTTCTTCCAGGGTTTTGAGGAAGGCGTTGAAGGCGGCCTGCGAGAGCATGTGCACCTCATCGATGATATACACGCTGTACTTCCCTACCTGGGGCGGCACCTGCACCTGTTCCATGAGTGTCTTGATATCTTCCACCGAGTTGTTGGAAGCGGCATCCAGTTCGTGGATGCAGTAGCTTCTCCCTTCCTGGAAGGAGACGCAGGACTCGCACTCGCCGCAGGGCTCCATCTCGGGACCCGGATTGGCGCAGTTGATCATCTTGGCGAAGATACGCGCCGTGGTGGTCTTACCCACGCCGCGGGGGCCGCAGAACAAATATGCATGCGCCAACTGCCCCCTCCGGATGCCATTCTTCATTCCGCGCCCGTTTCACACAGCATTGAGCGCCCCCGGAGACGTATAACAATCACTGCTTCTTTTTGGGCCCTTTCTTTTTCCTGGGAGCATAGCCCGATACCACTTGCTTTGTCTTTATCTCTATTTGAGAGGCGGGGTCCAGTCCCGGATCATTAAGAACACCCGGAGAATTTATAACACTCTGAAAGTCCAGAACATGCCCCAGCAAATTAATCTGGAGCGCCGTCTCCAGTTTAGCCAGCGTCTCCAAAGTCATGTTGACACGTCCGTTCAGAAGGACAGAAACATGTTGCTGCGAACAATCCATCGCCTCTGCGAGTTGCTTTTGTGTCATCCCCAATTCTGCCATTCGTTTCCTTACCAGAATAGCAATGGCATAGGAATACTTGAGCCACTGCCAATTATCCCTGTTGTATTGTGCAAACTCTCGCCACTTGGACGGTGTTTCGCTTTGATGGCTCTTCATAAAATCTATAGCATCCATCATCATTCGTTATTAAACAATTCTTTGGCGCCAGAATAATCAGCAACGCCTTGCTCTATCAAATAATTCCTTACTTCCTCCAGCCTGTTCAGCTCACGGATTGTGTGCTCCCTTTCTCTCATAGTCCGGGTTAATTTAATTGCCCCACCTGTTATGAGAAAAGCACTATCATCCAGTTTTATCGCATACAGCCTAAGCCAGGATGCATGATTTGACTGTCGAAAGCCCTTTGCTTTTTCCTTACCCAACACCATTTCTGTTGACCGATAGTTCTCCAGTGGCCTAAATAGGGCATTTAAATCCCTTTCTGGTGAGAGATCCAGGATAACACTATGAAGTTGAATAGCGTCTGAAATTGTGTCAAATATAGCTTGATCCAAATCCGTTATACGAAAGTAATTGTTCAAGTCACTTGCATGAGAAACAAAGAA